>DNNT01000036.1 GCA_003497545.1 Arenimonas sp.
TTATTCCCCGGTGTCGGCGACGGAGGCGAGGATGCCGGCGAGTTCGATCAGGCGCAGGTCGCTGCCCGGCGCGCCGACGAGCTGCAGGCCCAGGCCGCCCGGCAGCGGCAGGCTGAGCGCCGGGCAGCCGGCCAGCGAGGCCAGGGCGGTGAGGTCGGCCAGGTTCGCCGGTTCCTCGGCGCCCCAGGCCGGCGGCGGCGAAGCCACAGTAGGCAGCAGCAGCACGTCGAACTGTTCGAACAGGCGGCGCACCTGCACCACGTGGCCGTCGAGGCGACGGTGCGCGCNNCGGCCACTTCCAGCGGGGCGATTTCCAGCGCCACCGGCAGCGCGCTGCCGAACACCGCGGCCACGCGCGCCATCACGGCGCTGAAGTTCTCCACCACCGCCGCGTCCACGCCCAGCGCGGACAGGTCGGCGACCACGCCGGCCTTGAGTTCGCCCGGCACCCAGTCGGGCGGCGCCAGCGGCACGCGGCGCTTGCGCGAGCGCGGGTCGCCGGCGTCGTAGCCGGCCAGTACCGGCAGCACCAGGCCGATGTCCTGCACCGCGCGCGCCAGCAGGCCCGGGCAATCCAGGCGGCGCAGCGCCGGCGCCATGCCGCGCGCGCTCAGTTCGCCCAGCGTGGGCTTGTGCCCCACCAGGCCGCAGAAGGCGGCGGGAATGCGGGTGGCGCCCAGCGTGTCGGTGCCCAGCGCCACCATCGCGTGGCCGGCGGCCAGGGCCGCGGCGGAACCGCCCGAGGCGCCGCCGGCGGCGCGGTCGGGCAGCACCGGGTTGCGCACGTCGCCGAAGTGCGGATTGCGGCCGACGGTGCCGAAGGCGGCCTCGTCGAGGTTGGTCTTGCCCAGGAACACCGCGCCGGCGCCGCGCAGGCGCCGCACCACGTGCGCGTCCTGCTCGGCCAGGCCGGGGTGGCCGGGCAGGCCCAGGCTGGTGGGCATGCCGGCGATGTCGAAGGCGTCGGTCACGGCGATCGGCACGCCGTCCAGGCGGCCCAGCGGCTTGCCCTCGGCNNGTTGAGGTGGCCGTCGCGGGCGATGGCGGCCAGGCAGGCGCCGGTCAGCGCCTCGCTGCTGGTTTCGCCCTTGGCGAGGGCGTGCAGCACGCGGTAGAGCGGGGCCTGGCGCAGGGCGTCGGGGCTGGCGGTCATGCGTGTCGCATTCCGTGGCGGGACTGCCGCCGAGTGTCCTTGATTGCCCGCCCGCGGGCAAACCGGGACAATCCGGACATCGGCGTATGGAGCTTGCGAAATGAGTGAACGTGACGTGATGGAATACGACGTGGTGACCGTGGGCGCCGGCCCGGCGGNNCCCGGCGGGCCTGTCGTTCGCGATCCGGCTCAAGCAACTCAAACCCGAACTCTCGGTCTGCGTGATCGAGAAGGCCTCCACCATCGGCGCGCACATCCTGTCGGGCGCGGTGATCGAACCCGGCCCGCTCGACGAACTGCTGCCCGGCTGGCGCGACGCGCCGCCGCCGGTGTGCGTGCCCGCCGCCGAGGACGAGTTCTGGTTCCTCACCAAGACCGGCGGCACCAAGTTCCCGGTCATCCCGCCGGGCATGGCCAACCACGGCAACTTCATCGTTTCGCTGGGCGCCATGTGCGCCTGGCTGGCGCCGCAGGCCGAGGCCCTGGGCGTGGAGATCTACCCGGGCTTCGCCGCCGCCGAGCCGCTGTTCGACGAGGCCGGCGCCGTCTGCGGCGTGCGCATCGGCGACATGGGCGTGGCCAAGGACGGGTCGCACAAGCCCGGTTACACCCAGGGCATCGACATCAAGGCCAAAGTCACCGTGCTGGCCGAAGGCGCGCGCGGCCACCTGACCAAGCAGCTGGTCCGCAAGTTCGGCCTCGACGCCGAATCCGACCCGCAGAACTATTCGATCGGCATCAAGGAGCTCTGGCAACTGCCGCCGGGCCGGGTGAAGCCGGGCAAGATCTTCCACAGCTTCGGCTGGCCGGCCGATTCGATGACTTACGGCGGCAGCTTCATCTACCACCTGGCCGACGACCGCGTGGCCATCGGCTACGTCTCGGGCCTGGACTACCGCGACCCGGAGTACCAGCCCTACGAAGCCTTCCAGCAGTTCAAGCACCACCCGCTGGTGAAGCCGCTGCTCGAAGGCGGCACCATCCTCAGCGCCGGCGCACGCGCCATCGTCACCGGCGGCTGGCAGTCGCTGCCGAAGGTGGAAATGCCCGGCGCGCTGCTCATCGGCGACACCGCCGGCCTGCTCAACGTGCCCAAGGTCAAGGGCACGCACCAGGCCATCCGCAGCGGCATGCTGGCGGCCGAACACCTGGCCGCGCAGGAGGCACCCGCCGCCGCCGGCTTCGACGCGAAGCTGCGCGCCTCGCCGGTGATGGCCGAGCTGAAGAAGGTCCGCAACATCAAGCCCGGCTTCAAGAAGGGCCTGTGGTTCGGCCTGGTGAACTCGGCCTGGGAAACCGCCACCGGCGGCCTGTCGCCCTGGACCTGGCGCTGCAAGTCCGACTGGAATTCGCTGCAGAAGCTGGCCGAAGCGGAAAAACCCAAGCGCGATTACGTCGAGCGCACGCTGGCCCCGCGCGACCGCCTGGCCGGCGTCTACTTCGCCGCCACCGAGCACGACGAAGACCAGCCGGTGCACCTGAAGGTGTCGAACACCGACATCTGCGTTTCGCAGTGCGCCGAGGAATACGGCAACCCCTGCCAGCGCTTCTGCCCGGCGGGCGTGTACGAAATCGTCCAGGACGAGCAGGGCAAGCGCCTGCAGATCAACGCCGCCAACTGCGTGCACTGCAAGACCTGCGACATCAAGGACCCGTACCAGATCATCACCTGGGTCACGCCGGAAGGCGGCTCGGGCCCCAACTACCAGAACCTTTGAGGAAAACCCCGCTGATGAACCTGCCGTCCACCCAACCCATCCCGCTGCTGCTTGGCATTCCCGACGACGGCATGGCCAAGGTCGGGCTCGACCCCGCGCGCGGCATGATCTCGGTGGTGCTCACCGGCAACGCCCCGTTTTTCACCCAGGTGAGCAAGGAAGTCAGCGGGCGACTGCCCATCGTCTACTTCGGCCCGGGCATCAACCCGAAGGCCACCCGCGCGCCGCGCGGCGCGCCGCTGGTCAACGGCATCACCGAGCCCGACCTGTGCAGCGTGGCGCTCGACGCCATCGCCGCCATGGTGGACGAGACCGGCGCGCACTGCTTCAACCCGCCGCGCGCCGTGCAGGCCTCGCGCCGCGACGAAGTTTCGCGCCGCCTGGCCGGCATCGACGGCGTGCTGGCGCCGCGCACGATCCGCGTGCCCGCGATCGCCGAGCCGGCGGAGCTGGCCACCGCCATCGCCGACGCCGGCCTGGCCTGGCCGGTGCTGGTGCGCGTGGCGGGCGGCCACGGCAACTCGCCGCTGCGCAAGGTGGACGACGCCGCCGGCCTGTCGGCCGCGCTGCGCACCCTGCCCTGGGGCGGCCGCGACCTGTACGTGAGCGAATACGTCGATTACCGCGGCGCCGACGGCCTGTTCCGCAAGCTGCGCCTGGTGGTGGTCGGCAAGGACGTGTTCCTGCGCCACCACATCGCCGCCGAGGGCTGGCACGTGCACGCCGCCTCGCGCACCTCGCGCGAGGAGCTGGTCGAACGCGAACTGGGCGAGATCGCCAATTTCGAGCGCGACTTGCTTCCGCAGCTGCGCGATCGCGTGGTGGCCATCGGCGACGTGCTGGGCCTGGACTACTTCGGCATCGACGCCGCCCTGCTGCCCGACGGCCGCCTGCTGGTGTTCGAAGCCAACGCCGCCATGAACGTGCTGCACGATTCCAACCCGCACGAGCCGCGCTGGGGCCAGCTGATCGGCCGCATCCGCACGGCCCTGGTCAACCTGCTGTTCACGCCCAAGCTCTGGCGGGCAGCCCGCACGGACACTTCGCATTGAACCTGACCTACCCCGAGATCTTCGCGGCGCGTGGCGGCATGTACCACGCCGCCATGCTCGACTGGCCGCAGGCGCGCGACGCCGAATTCGAGGGTCTGTTCGGCCGCCAGCCGCTGGTGCCGGGCGAGCGCCTGCTCGATTTCCCCTCGGGCGGCTTCTACCTGTCGCGCTACCTGGGCGAACGCGCCCGGGTGGACGGCTTCGAGCTCACCGGTGGCTTCGCGCCCGGCATCCCGGTGGGCCTGCCGCCGCTGCCGNNCCGCTGCCGGCGCCGGGCCAGGCCTACGACCGCGCGGTCTGCCTGGCCGCGCTGCACCACATCGACGACCAGCCCGGCTTCCTGCGCGCACTGGCTGCGCGGGTGAAGCCCGGCGGCTGGCTGCACGTGGCCGACGTGGCGGTCGGCTCGCCGCTCACCCAATTCCTCGACGGCTTCGTCGGCCGCTACAACGAAACCGGCCACAACGGCATGTACCTGCCGGCCGATCCGGCTTTTTTCGCCGGCCTGGGCGAGGTGCGGCACTGCGCCGAAGTGGTCGTGCCCTGGCGTTTCGCCGACGAGGCCGCGATGCTGGGTTTCTGCGCCCTGCTGTTCGGCCTGCGCGACTGCCCGCCGGAAGAACTGCGCGCGCAGCTGCATGACAAGGTCGGCGTGGTCGCCACCGGCGCGGGCGTCGAACTGCAGTGGCGCCTGCTGTACGTGGACATCCACCTGCCCGGCGCCGGATGAAGCTCGCGCTGGCCACCGCCATCGCCGCCTTCGCGCTCGACGACGACCTCGTCCCGCTGCGCCAGGCCTGCGCGAAGGCCGGCATTGATGCCCAGGTGGTGGCCTGGGACGACCCCACGGTGAGCTGGGCCCGCTTCGACGCGGTGCTGCTGCGTTCGACCTGGGACTACGTGGACCGCCTGCCGGAATTCCTGGCCTGGTGCGACCGCGTGGCCAAGCTTACGCGGCTGTGGAACCCGCCCGAGGTCGTGCGCTGGAACACCGACAAGCGCTATCTCGCCGAGCTGGCGAAGGCCGGCGTGCCGGTGATTGAAAGCCACTTCCTGGCGCCCGGCGACGACCCCGCCCGCCTGCCCGACCTCGAGGAATTCGTGGTCAAGCCCACCGTCGGCGCCGGTTCGCGCGACGCGAAGCGTTACCTGCGCGCCGACCGCCCCGCGGCCATCGCGCACGCCGCGCGGCTGCTCGGCGAAGGCCGGCACGTGCTGGTGCAGCCCTACCTGCGCGCGGTGGACGAACAGGGCGAAACCGCGCTGCTGTTCTTCGGCGACCAGTTCAGCCACGCCATCCGCAAGGCGCCGCTGCTCAGGCGCGGCGAGGAGCCCACGCGGGCCCTGTTCAAGGACGAACACATCCAGCCGCGCGAGCCGTCCGCGCAGGAGCGCGAGGTGGCCGCGAAGGTGCTGGCCGCCCTGCCCTTCGGCCCGCTGGTGTATGCCCGCGTCGACCTGCTGCCCTCGCCCGACGGCCCGCAGCTGCTGGAGCTGGAACTGACCGAACCCTCGGTCTTCCTGCCTTACGGCGAAGGCGCCGCGGCGCGTTTCGCCGCGGTGCTGGCACAGTCGCTGGAGTCTGCCTGATGGCCACCGCGCCGCGCTGGGACACCGGCATCGCGGTCGTCATCCCGTGTTACCGGGTAACGCGGCACGTGCTGCCGCTGCTGGCCGCCATCGGCCCCGAGGTCGAGCGCATCTACTGCGTGGACGACGCCTGCCCCGACAGCAGCGGCGACGCCATTGCCACCGGCTGCAGCGACCCGCGCGTGGTGGTGCTGCGCCATGCCACCAACCGGGGCGTCGGCGGCGCCGTCGTCACCGGCTACCGGCAGGCCATCGCCGACGGCGCGCGCGTGATCGTCAAGCTCGACGGCGACGGCCAGATGGACCCGGCGCTGCTGCCGGCCTTCGTTGAACCCATCCTCGCGGGCGAAGCCGACTACGCCAAGGGCAACCGCTTCTGGGACCTGGGCCGGGTGCGTGCCATGCCGCCGGCGCGGCGCCTGGGCAACCTGGGCCTGAGTTTCCTGGCCAAGGCCAGCACCGGCTACTGGGACGTGTTCGACCCCACCAACGGCTACACGGCCATCCACGCCGGCGTGGCCGCGCGCCTGCCGCTGGACCGCGTGGCGCGGCGCTATTTCTTCGAATCCGACCTGCTCCACCAGCTCAACCTGCAGCGCGCCTGCGTGGTGGACGTGCCCATGGAAGCCAGCTACGGCGACGAAGTGAGCCACCTGAGCCTGGCGCGCGCGCTGGTGGAATTCCCGCTGCGGCACCTGGCCAATGCGGCGCGGCGCGTGTTCTACAACTACTTCTTCCGGGAAATGTCGGTGGGCTCGATGGAACTGCTTGCGGCGCTGGGCCTGCTGGGCTTCGGCGGCGTGTTCGGCGGCCTGCACTGGGCCGCGTCGGCGCAGGCGGGCGTGGCCACGCCGGTGGGCACCATCATGATCGCCACCGTGGCGGTGATCAGCGGCCTGCAGTTCCTGCTGGCCTTCCTGAGCTACGACGTGTCCTCGGTGCCGCGGCGCGCCATCCACCGCGCGCTGTCGCGGCGCGCGCTTCAGCCCTCGCCGCCCAGCAGGTAGCGCACCACCGCGTCGGCCATGCCCGCGGGCGTGGCTTGCACCGTGCGCAGGTGGATTTCCGCATGCTCCGGCGCTTCGTAGGGCGAATCGATGCCGGTGAAGTTGCGGATCTGGCCCGCGCGCGCCTTGGCGTACAGCCCCTTCACGTCGCGCTGCTCGGCCACCGCCAGCGGCGTGTCCACGAACACTTCGATGAACTCGCCGTCCGGGAACAGTTCGCGTGCCATCCGCCGCTCGGCGCGGAAGGGCGAGATGAAGCTCACCAGCACTATCAGGCCGGCGTCGGTCATCAGCCTGGCCACCTCGGCCACGCGGCGGATGTTTTCCACGCGGTCCTCGTCGGTGAAGCCCAGGTCCTTGTTCAGGCCGTGGCGCACGTTGTCGCCGTCGAGCAGATAGGTGTGGTAGCCCTTGGCCAGCAGCTGCTTTTCCACCAGGTTGGCCACGGTGGACTTGCCCGCGCCCGACAGGCCGGTGAACCACAGGCAGCGCGGCTGCTGGCCCTTGATGCCGGCGCGCGCCGCCTGGTCCACTTCCAGGTGCTGCCAGTGGATGTTGGCCGCGCGCCGCAGCGCGAAGTCGAGCGTGCCGGCGCCGACGGTGGCGTTGCTCTGGCGGTCGATGAGGATGAAGCCGCCGAGCGTGCGGTTTTCGGCATAGGCCTCGAACGGGATCGGCTGGTCGAGGCTGAGGTTGCAGTAGGCCACCTCGTTGAGCTCGAGCGACTTGGCGGCCAGCCGCGCCTGCGTGTTCACGTCCACCTTGTGCTTGATCTCGGTGACCTGCGCGGCCAGCGTGCGCGCGCCGATCTTCAGCCAGTAGGGGCGGCCCGGCAGCAGCGGCGCATCGCCCATCCACAGCAGGTGCGCGGCGAACTGGTCGGCCACCTGCGGCGGCAACGCGGCGGCGGCGATCACGTCGCCGCGGCTCACGTCCACTTCGTCGGCCAGCGTGAGCGTGATGGCCTGGCCGCGGCCGGCCGAAGCCAGCTCGCCGTCGGCGGTGACCAGGGCACGCACCTTCGAGCGCCGGCCCGAAGGCAGCACCACCACGTCGTCGCCCGGCGCCACCCGGCCCGCGGCCACGGTGCCGGCGAAGCCGCGGAAGTCCTGGTTCGGGCGGCACACCCACTGCACCGGCAGGCGGAAGCCCGTGTCGTCGCCGCCGCGTTCCACCTGCACCGTTTCGAGGTGCTCGAGCAGCGTGGGGCCGGTGTACCAGGGCATCGCCGCGGAGCGCGCGCTGAGGTTGTCGCCCTTGAGCGCCGACAGCGGAATGCACTGCACGTGGGTGATGCCCAGCCGCGCGGCGAGCTCGCGGTAGCCTTCGACGATGCGCGCGAACACGGCCTCGTCGTAGTCCACCAGGTCCATCTTGTTCACCGCCAGCACCACGTGGCGGATGCCCAGCAGCGAAACGATGTAGCTGGGCCGGCGGGTCTGCGTGAGCAGGCCCTTGCGCGCATCCACCAGCACCACCGCCAGGTCGGCGGTGGAGGCACCGGTGGCCATGTTGCGGGTGTACTGCTCGTGGCCCGGGCAGTCGGCGACGATGAACTTGCGCCGGTCGGTGTCGAAGAAGCGGTAGGCCACGTCGATGGTGATGCCCTGCTCGCGCTCGGCGGCCAGGCCGTCCACCAGCAAGGCGAAATCGATGTCCTCGCCCTGGGTGCCGTGGCGCCGGCTGTCCTTCTCCAGCGCGGCCAGCTGGTCGTCGAACAGGCGCTTGGTGTCGTGCAGCAGCCGCCCGATCAGCGTGCTCTTGCCGTCGTCCACGCTGCCGCAGGTGATGAAGCGCAGCAGCCCCTTGGTTTCGTGCTGGCGCAGATAGGCGGCGACGGCCGCGGCGTGGTCGGTGCCGGCCATCAGAAGTACCCCTCCTGCTTCTTCTTTTCCATCGAGGCCGAGGGGTCGTGGTCGATCACGCGGCCCTGGCGCTCGGAGGTGGTGGCCACCAGCATCTCGGCGATGATGGCCTCCAGCGTGTCGGCATCCGATTCGATGGCGCCGGTGAGCGGGTAGCAGCCCAGGGTGCGGAAGCGCACCTTGCGCAGCATGGGCACTTCGCCCTCGCGCAGCGGCAGGCGCTCGTCGTCCACCATGATCAGGGCGCCGTCGCGCTCCACCACCGGCCGCTCGGCGGCGAAGTACAGCGAAGGCACCGGGATCTTCTCGCGGTAGATATAGAGCCACACGTCCAGCTCGGTCCAGTTCGAGATCGGGAACAC
>DNNT01000145.1 GCA_003497545.1 Arenimonas sp.
CATGGTGGTCCACTTGCCGTTCGTGCCCAGCGACCAGTCGCGGATGTGGTCGATGGCGGCGTTGGCGGCCGAGGCGGCCGAGCTCAGGCCGCGGGCCTCGATGATGGCGGCGCCGCGCTTGCCGACCTTCGGGATGAAGGTTTCGCGGTTCCAGGCCTCGTCGCCGATCTTGTCCTTGAGCGAGGCGCCGTTCGCGGTGGCGAAGCGGTAGTCCGGGTACATAGTCGGGCTGTGGTTGCCCCACACGACCAGCTTCTCGATGTCGGCCACCGCCACGCCGGCGCGGATGGCCAGCTGCGACAGGGCGCGGTTGTGGTCGAGGCGCAGCATGGCGGTGAAGTTGCGCGGGTCGAGGTCGGGCGCCGACTTCATGGCGATGTAGGCATTGGTGTTGGCCGGGTTGCCCACCACCAGCACCTTCACGTTGCGCGAGGCGACGGCATTGAGCGCCTTGCCCTGCACGGTGAAGATTTCGGCGTTCTTGAGCAGCAGGTCCTTGCGCTCCATGCCCGGGCCGCGCGGCATCGCGCCGACCAGCAGCGCCACGTCGGCGTCCTTGAACGCGACCATCGGGTCGTCGGTGCCGACCATGCCGGCCAGCAGCGGGAACGCGCAGTCCTCGAGCTCCATCATCACGCCGCGCAGCGCGGCCTGGGCCTTTTCCATCGGCAGCTCGAGCATCTGCAGGATGACCGGCTGGTCCTTGCCGAGCATCTCGCCCGAGGCGATGCGGAACAGCAGGGAATAGCCGATCTGGCCGGCGGCGCCGGTCACGGCAACACGGACGGGGGTCTTCATGTGGGGTCTCCTCAATTCAGTTCTGCGAAGAATTCCTGGATCCGCTGCAGGCCCTTGGGCAGCTGCTCGGTCGGGCAGGTGTAGCTGATGCGCAGCGCGCGCGGCTCGCCGAAGGCCGAGCCGGGCACGCAGGCCACGCCCTTGGCTTCGAGCAGCACGGAGCAGAAATCGACGTCGTTGGCGATCTTCACGCCCTTGTGGGACTTCCCGAAGGCGCAGCTGATGTCGGGGAACACGTAGAACGCGCCCTGCGGCTTCGGGCACACGACGCCGGGGATGGCGTTCATGGTGTCCACCACCAGGTCGCGCTTGGCCTGGAACTCGGCGCACTTGCTGGTGGGCACGTCCTGCGGGCCGGTGAGCGCGGCAATGGCGGCGGCCACCACCACTTCGGGCAGGTTGGTGATGTGGGTGGAGTTGAGCACCGTGAGCGCCTTGGCCACCACTTCCGGGCCGGCCATGAAGCCGACGCGCCAGCCGGGCATGCCGTAGGTCTTGCTCAACGAGTCCACGAAAATGACGCGCTCGCGCAGCTCCGGGCGGAACTGCACGAAGTTGTGGTAGCCCAGGCCGTCGAAGACCATGGTGTTGTAGATGTCGTCGGTGATGACCCAGGTGTCCGGGTGCTTCGCCACCACGTCGGCCAGCGCCGCGATCTCGTCGCGGGTGTAGACCATGCCGGTCGGGTTGTTCGGGTTGTTGAACAGGAACACCTTGGGCTTGGTCGCCAATGCGGCGTCGAGCTGGGCCGGGGTGAGCTTGTAGTCCTGGCTGGCCGGGCACGGCAGCTCGAGGATCTTCGCGTTCAGGACTTCGGCGATATCGGCGTAGGTGGTCCAGTAGGGCGTCGCGTAGGCGATGGTGTCGCCCTCGTCCAGCAGCGCCTCGGCCAGGTTGTAGAGGATGTGCTTGGCGCCGATGCCGGTAGCGCAGTTCAGGCGCGTGTAGCCGGTGAGGCCGAGCGCTTCGATGTGCTTGAGGAAGGCATCGAGCAGGGCGTCGGAGCCGCGGTTGCTGCCGTACTGGCCGCTGTCCTTGGCCAGCGCCTCGCGGGCGGCGGCGTAGACGTGTTCACCGGGCAGGAAGTTGGGGACGCCGATCGAGAAACTGACGATGTCGCGGCCTTCGGCCTTGAGCTTCTTCGCCTTTTCGGCGACGGCCATGATGGCGCTGGGCTTGGCACGGCCCATGCGCTGAGCGAGCTGGGGCATCACTATCCTCGCGTGCTTGGTTGGCGGGATGGAAAACCGGTAAAGGATACCACGCCACCCTCCCCGGCCGGCCCGCCGGGGACTTGCCAGCGGGCCCGGATCAGGCACTCTGGCGTCAGGAGGAGCCCATGTCCGCAATGCGCCGCCACCGCCGGACAGCACCCGCCGCCGCCCTCGCGCTGGCCGCGCTGCTGGGCCTGTCCGCCGGCCATGCCGGCGCGGGCCCGGAACGGGTCGCCGCGGACGGGAACGGCCGTCCCCTGCGGATCCAAGGCAGCGTCGTGGTGGTCGAGCCGGACATCGAACTGAGCGAGGTCACGGCTGGCGGCATGGCCGAACCGCGGCGGGACTGGTCCGAGGCGGCGCGGCGCCGGTATCCGGCGGCGGTGGCCGAACGGCTGGCCGCGGCCGGCGTGGGCCGCCGACCCGACTTCGACGTGCCCGACGACCTGGCGGCCGACTCCCGGCTCGGACAGGTGCTGCGACTGAACGAAGCCGTTGCGCTCAGCATCGCCTACCACGCGCGCCCCGGCAGTGAACTCGCCACCAAGGGCGACCGGCTGGATTGGACCCTGGGCGGCGGCGTATCGGAACTCCGCAGCGCCACCGGTGCCGACTACGCCCTCTTCACCTACGTCCGCGACAGCTACGCCAGCGACGGCCGCAAGGCGCTGCGCGTGCTGGGCCTGGTGGCCGGCGCGGCCTTCGGCGGCGTGGTGGACATCGGCGGCGGGCGCCAGGTGGGCGTGGCCACGCTCGTGGACCTGCGCGACGGGCGCGTGGTGTGGTTCAACCGCATCGCGCGGCAGACGGGCGACCTGCGCGACGACGCCGGCGCACGCGCCACGGCCGGCGAACTGCTGCAGGGCCTGCCGCTGTGACCGCGGCCAGCCTGCCGCTGTGGCTGGCCCNNCCGCCCGCCGCGCTGCCGGGCCACGTGCCGGAACGCGGCAGCGTGGAAGACGAGCTGCGCTACGCCATGGATCGCGCCGAACGCGAACTGCGCGAACACCCGCTGCGCGTGCGCGACGCCGCGCTGGAAGCCTATGTGCACGACGTGGCTTGCCGCGTCGCCGGCGAGTATTGCGGCGAGTTGCGCGTCTACGTCATCGAGCAGCCCTGGTTCAACGCCTCGATGGCGCCCAACGGCATGCTGGTGGTGTGGACCGGCGCCCTGCTGCGCTGCCGGGACGAAGCCGAGCTGGCCGTGGTGCTGGGCCACGAATTCGCGCACTTCCGGCAACGCCATTCGCTGGTGCAGTGGCGCAAGGCCAAGCGCACCAGCGCGTTCCTCGGCACCTTCGGGCTGGTGGCCTGGGGCGCCGGTGCCGCGGCCGCGGGTCCGGCGGCCAGCCTGCTGGGCGCCGCCTCGATGTACGGTCATTCGCGGGAGGCCGAGCGCGAGGCCGACGCCATCGGCCTGGCCGCCGCCGTCGCCCAAGGGTATGAAGCAGCCGCGGCGCCAAGGCTCTGGCAACGCATGAAGGCCGAGGAAGACGCCCGCCGGCACGGCAAGCCGCTGCCCGTCTTCGCCACCCACCCGCGCACGGCGGAGCGGCTGGCGGACGTCACCGCAACCGCGGCGAGGCTGCCGGCCGGCGGCGAATCCGGAGGCGATCGCTACCAGGCGGCGGTGGCGCCCCACTTCGCCCGCTGGCTGCGTGGCGAACTGTCGCGGCGCATGTACGACAGTTCGGCACGGGTCATCGGCGACTTGCTCGCCGACGCGCCACCAGCCCACCAGTCGCTGCTTTCCTATTACCTTTCCGAAGCACACCGTCGCCGCGGCGGGCCCGGCGATGCGGCGCGCGCCGCGGAGCTGCTGGCGCGCTCGCTGGCCCTGCCCGACCCGCCGGCCGAAGCCTGGCGCGACCAGGGCCTGGCCCTGCGCGACGCCGGCCGCCACGAGGAAGCCTCGGCGTCCCTGCGCCGCTACCTGGACCTGTCGCCCGAAGCCGACGACGCCGAATTCATCGCCAGCTACCTGGCAAGCCTGGAGCCCGGCCGATGACGCGCCTGCTGCTGTCCCTCGCCACCCTTCTGCTGCTGGCCGCCTGCGCCGGCGCCGGCGGCACGCTGCAGCCCGCCGGCCGGGTGCAGGTGTTCGACCTGCAACTGGAAACCTCCCTCGACTGGGCCCGCATCAAGGGGGCTC
>DNNT01000083.1 GCA_003497545.1 Arenimonas sp.
GCCGCCGAACTGGGCGTTGTAGCGCTGCTGGTCGATCGAGAACGAGCCGTCGCCGATGATGTAGATGCCCTTCTCGACGTCCTTGATCATGTCGGCGACGCTGAGCTTGGTCTTGCCCGGCGCCAGCGACACGTTGGCCATGCGCTGGAACTGCACGCTGGCCCAGGAATCGGCGTAGCAGCAGCCGTGCGATTCGGTTTCGCCGATGATGTGGGCCTGGTCGCGGATGGCCTGGTAGTTCACCAGCACGCCGTCCTTCACCAGGTCCCAGCGCTTGGTCTTCACGCCTTCGTCGTCGAAGCCGACGGCGCCCAGGCTGCCTTCCTGCACCTTGTCGGCGAACAGGTTGACGATGCCGCTGCCGTACTGGAACTTGTTCTCGCGCTTGTCGAGCGTGGCGAAGCTGGTGCCGGCGTAGTTGGCCTCGTAGCCCAGCACGCGGTCGAGCTCGAGCGGGTGGCCCACGTTCTCGTGGATGGTGAGGTAGAGGTTGGTCGGGTCGAGCACCAGGTCGTACTTGCCCGGCTTCACCGACGGGGCGGTGAGCTTCTCGCGCGCCTGCTTGGCGGCGGCCACGGCGTCCTCGATCATGTCGTAGGACTTGCCGTAGTTCACCACGCCGTTGGGCGAGACGTATTTGTGCTCGGCCTTGCCGTCCAGGTACTCGTAGCCCATGCCCATCGGCGCCGACAGGCCGTCGCGGGTGCGGAACTTGCCGCTGGCCTTGTCCACCGCGGTCACGGTGAACGGGGCCCAGATGCGGTGCACGTCCTGGTCGATGTAGCTGCCGTCGGTGGAGGCGAAGTACTTCTGCTCGTTCACCAGGAACAGGGTGGAATTGACGAAGTCGGCGCCGGCCTTCATGGCCGCGGCGTTCACGCCCAGCAGCAGGTCCACCTTGTCCTTGATGGGCACTTCCATCGAATTGCGGGCGATCGGCGAGCGCCAGCTCACTTCGCCCACGCCCTTCACCGGCGCCAGCTGCACCGGCGTGGTCTGCAGGCGCGAATTGGCCTTGGCGATGGCGGCGGCCTGGCGCGCGGCCCTGGCGACGCCCTCGGTGCTCAGGTCCTCGGTGGCGGCGAAGCCCCAGGCGCCGTTGGCGATCACGCGCACGCCGACGCCGGTGGATTCGGTGTTCACCACGTTCTGCACCTTGTCTTCGCGGGTGACCACGAACTGCTGCAGATAGCGGCCGACGCGCACGTCGCAGTAGCTGGCGCCGGCATCACGCGCTGCCTGCAGGGCGGTGTCGGCGATGGCTTTCTTGATCGCCACGTCGAGGGTGGAAACCAGTTCCTCGGCGGCGATGACGCGGCCAAAGGGGACCATCAGGCCGGCAAGGCCCAGGCCCGACATCGTCAGGAAGTTGCGTCTGTCCATCAGGTCACTCCAGCAGGAAGGGGCCGGGCCGGGCATCGGCGATGCGCCGGCAGCAAACAAGCCCGTCCGACTCTGGGCACCGGCCTGCGGAGCGTCAAGTGACGAATGGCCTAGCGCGGCGCCAAGTGGCGTTCCGCGGAACTTCAGCGCGACGGGACCAGTCTCAGGGCTTGGTTCCCGGCGTGAGGATGGCGTGATGACGACTCGATTCCAGTGGGGTCCGTGGGTGGCGGTGGCGGTGCTGGCCGCCAGCGGCGTCGCGGTGTGGAAGTACTACCCGCGCCCCGCGCCCGCGCCCGCCCCGGTGGTGGCGCCCGCGCCGGCCCCGGTGGCCGAAGCCCCGGCGCCCGCGCCGCCCGCGCACCCGATCGAACAGGTGCCGGTGCTGCCCGGCGAGCCCACCGAACCGCTGCCGGCGCTGGAAGACAGCGACGCCAGCGCCTGGGCCGCGCTGTCGGCGCTGGTGGAAGGCGGCGACCTGGCCACCTGGCTGGTGCCCGAATTCCTGGTGCAGCGCCTGGTGACCACGATCGACCACCTGCCGCGCCGCGACATCCCGCGCCAGGCCTACGTGGCCCGGCCGGTGGCCGGTACGCTGGCGGTGGCGGAATCGGGCGGCGGCCGCTACCTCGACGCTTCCAACTACGCGCGTTACGACGCCGCCGTGAAGACCTTCGAAACGCTGGACTCGCGCCGGCTGGTGTCGGCCTACGTGCGCTTCTACCCGCTGTTCCAGCAGGCCTGGCGCGAAGTGGGCCCGCCCGACCGAGCCTTCAACGACCGGCTGGTGGAGGTGATCGACCACCTGCTGGCCGCGCCCGAGCTGCCGGGCCCGCTGGCCCTGGTGCCGGTCGAGGGCAAGCCGCGATGGGAGTTCGCCGACCCGCGGCTGGAGCAGGCCTCGATCGGCCACAAGGCGCTGTGGCGGCTGGGCCCCGACCACGCCGTGCGCGTGAAGGCCAAGCTGGCCGAGCTGCGCGCGCTGCTGGCGGCGCAGCGGCCGGTGGGCTGATCCGGCCTTTTCAGTCGCCGGGCTTGGCCGCGGCCTCTTCGGCCAGGCGGCGGGCCAGCCAGTCTTCGCCGGTCTGCGCGTAGGCCTGGCAGGCCTCCGGGTCGAGCAGGGCGTTGCGCGACGGGTCGGCTTCGCGCTCGGCCAGCTTTTCGAACAGGCCCGAGAAGCCCGGGTGCGCCGACACCACCAGGTCGCAGGGCAGGGCGGCCACGCGGGCGATGGTGGCGCGGAATTCGGCCACGCGCGGCGGGTCGTCGCTGAAGCGGAAGCCCGGGGCGGAGACGGCGGTGAGGCTGTCGGCGTAGACCAGGTCGCGGCAGTCGCCGCCTTCGCAGCTGCGCCAGGTCCAGGTGG
>DNNT01000070.1 GCA_003497545.1 Arenimonas sp.
CCGCACAAGGTCAACCCGATCGACTTCGAAAACGCCGAGGGCAACTTCGGCCTGGCCAACGCCCTGCTTTCGCACTTCTCGGAAAAGCTGCCGATCAGCCGCTGGCAGCGCGACCTCACCGACTCCACCGTGCTGCGCGCCCTGGGCACCGCCTTCGGCCATTCGCTGATCGCGCTCGACGCGCTGATGCGCGGCCTGGGCAAGCTCAGCGCCAACCCCGAACGCCTGGCCGCCGACCTCGACGCCGCCTGGGAAGTGCTGGCCGAGCCGGTGCAGACCGTGATGCGCCGCCACGGCCTGCCCAACCCCTACGAACAGCTCAAGGCCCTCACCCGCGGCCAGGGCATCACCGCCGAGTCCATGCGCGCCTTCATCGAAGGCCTGGACCTGCCGGCCGACGCCAAGGCCCGCCTGCTTGCCCTCACCCCGGCCAGCTACGTCGGTCACGCCGCGTCGCTGGCCCGGGACGTTTGATTCATCGATCTGCTCTTATCCGTGTGAATCCGTGGCCAAAAAATCCTCCTCCCAGATCGCGATAGAAGTCACCGGCACGCCGAAGCAGCCGCTGGGCATGCCGCCCGAGGTGTTCCTGCGGGACTACTGGCAGAAGCGCCCGCTGCTGATCCGCGGCGCCTTCCCGGGTTTCGTCTCGCCGATCACGCCCGAGGACCTGGCCGGCCTGGCCTGCGAGGAATCGGCGCTGTCGCGCGTGGTGCTGCACGACCGCAAGCGCGACCGCTGGGAGCTGCGCACCGGCCCCTTCGACGAGGCCATGTTCCCCGACATGCCGCGCCAGGACTGGACCCTGCTGGTGCAGGACGTGGACAAGTGGGACATGGACGTGCGCGACCTGCTGCACCGGTTCCGTTTCCTGCCGGCCTGGCGCGTCGACGACGTGATGGTCAGCTTCGCCGCGCCCGGCGGTTCGGTGGGCGCGCACGTGGACCAGTACGACGTGTTCCTGGTCCAGGGCCTGGGCCACCGCCGCTGGCAGATCGACACCAACCCCGACGCACCGCGCGACTTCCGACCCGACGTCGAGCTCAAGCTGCTCAGCCAGTTCCAGCCCGACCACGACTGGGTGCTGGCCCCCGGCGACATCCTGTACCTGCCGCCCGGCGTGCCGCACCACGGCGTGGCCCAGGACGCCTGCCTGACGCTGTCGGTGGGCATGCGCGCGCCCTCGGTGGCCGAACTCATGGTGGACCTGGCCGAAGAACTGGCCGCCGCTACGCCCGAGGAAGCCCGTTACGGCGACCCGGACCTGGCCCTGCCCGCCGACCCCTACGAAATCGACGAGGCCGCCTTCGGCCGCGTGCGCGAGGCCCTGTCGCGCCTGCAGGACCTTGACGAGGCCACGCTGCGCCGCTGGTTCGGCCGCTTCATCACCCAGTACCGCTCGGCCGGCGAGATCGCCCGCCCGGCCCGCCCGCCGGGCCAGGCCGCCATCATCGCCGCGCTCGAAGAAGGCGCCCTGCTGCTGCGCCATCCGCACGCACGCCATGCCTGGGCCCGTGACGGCCGCAAGGCCTGCCTGCACGCCAACGGCCTGTCGCTGGCGATGGGCGTGGCTTCGGCCCGCCGCCTGGCCAGTGCCGAACGCCTGGACGCCGCCGACGTGGCCGGGCTCGATGCCGCCGGCCGTGAAGCGCTGGTAAGCCTGGTGGCCGCGGGCCACTATCAGCTGGTCAAACCCAAACGCCGCCGGTGAACCCATGATCCCGACCGACTTCCGCATCGAGCCCGCCGACTACCAGGCCGACCTGAAGGACCTGCGGGAAGTGCGCGAGACCGTCTTCATCCTGGAACAGAAGGTTCCGGAGGAAGAGGAATGGGACGACCTGGACCCGCGTTGCCACCATGTCATCGCCCGTGACAACAACGGCCGACCCATCGGCACCGGCCGGCTGACGCCCGAACACAAGATCGGCCGCATGGCGGTGCTGAAGGAATGGCGCCAGCGCGGCGTCGGCGACGCCCTGCTGGTGGCGCTGATGGACAAGGCCCGCAGCCTGGGCTGGACCGAGGTCAGCCTCAATGCCCAGGTCACTGCCGAGGCCTTCTACGCCCGGCACGGCTTCCAGCCCTACGGCGAGCGTTTCATGGAGGCCGGCATCGAGCACCAGGCCATGCGCCGCGCCCTCGAGCCCATGGCCGGCCCCGAACGTTACCCGGCCCGGGCGCGCGAGCAGTCCGTGCCGTCCACCGATTTCGACAGCCTGTCCGCCGCCACCGAGGCCACGCTGGCCGTGGTGCGGGCCGCGCGGCGCGAGCTGGTGCTCTTCAGCCGCGACCTCGACCCGGTGCTGTACAGCCAGCCGGCCGTGCTCGAGGCGTTCAAGGACTTCGCCATCGCCGGCCGCGGCGGCGTGGTGCGCATCCTGCTGCTCGACCCCGCCGCCGTGCAGGGCCAGGGCCACCCGCTGCTGACGCTGGCCCAGCGCATGACCTCGGTGTTCCAGTTCCGCACGCCCACCGACGACGTGGACCTGCAGTACCCCTCGGCCTTCCTCGCCAACGACCGCGACGGTTACCTGTTCCGCCAGCTCGGCAGCCGCTGGGAAGGCGACTGGAGCCCGGCGAACCCGGCCCGCACCCGCCAGCTGGTGGAACATTTCGGCCGGGTCTGGGAGCGCTCCCGCGGCGTCACCGAGTTCCGGGCCCTGGGCATCTGAGGCACGCGGGTACGAACCTGCGACCAAAGTCCAGCCCCCGCGGGGCGCCCGTACAGCCTGCGTCGGGTTCTAAAGCCCGGCGGCGCCAGCTATAATCGCAGACCTTGTCGCCGCCCCGTTGCGGCGCCGCGACATCCCATTCCATCAATCACTTACCTGCCGTTGAGGCGGGCCAGGCCAGGGTCGTGGACAGTCTGATCAAGCAGTTTAAGCAGACCTCTCAGCTCGCCGGCGGAAACGCCGCCTTCATCGAAGACCTGTACGAACAGTACCTGGTCGATCCCGACAGCGTCCCGTCGGCCTGGAAAACCTACTTCGACGGCTTCAAGGGCCGCGAGGCCGGCGACGTGCCGCACTCGGCCGTCATGGCCCAGGTGCAGGCCGCCGCCCGCGCCCCGGTCGTGGCCGGTGGCCTCGACGACGAGTCGGCCCGCAAGCAGGCCGCGGTCGGCAAGCTGATCACCGCCTACCGCTCGCGCGGCCATCTGGGCGCCAGGCTCGACCCGCTGGGCATGATGGCCCGCCCGGACGCGCCCGACCTGGAGCTGGCCTTCCACGGCCTGACCGACGCCGACCTCGACCGCGAGTTCACCGCCGACACCTGGTTCGCCCAGCCGCGCTTCAAGCTGCGCGATCTGCTGGCGCGCCTGCGCGCTTCCTACTCGGGCAGCATCGGCGCCGAGTTCATGCACATCTCCGACGCCAACCAGCGCCGCTGGATGCAGCAGCGCCTCGAGGGCGCCGCCGGCAAGTACGGCTTCGACGCGGCCGCCAAGCAGCGCCTGCTCGAGCGCCTCACCGCCGCCGAAGGCCTGGAGCGCTANNGTGATCGGCATGGCCCACCGCGGCCGTCTGAACGTGCTCATCAACACCATGGGCAAGCCGCCGCACAAGCTGTTCAACGAGTTCCGCGGCCAGTTCGAGCACAACGACGACCCGGCGCACTCGGGCGACGTGAAGTACCACATGGGTTATTCCTCCGACGTCGCCACCCCGGGCGGCCCGGTGCACCTGGCGCTGGCCTTCAATCCCTCGCACCTCGAGATCGTCGACCCGGTCGTGGCCGGCTCGGTGCGCGCGCGCCAGATGCGCCGCGAGGACGAGCAGCGCAAGCAGGTGCTGCCGGTGCTGATCCACGGCGACTCGGCCTTCGCCGGCCAGGGCGTGGTGATGGAGCTGTTCCAGATGTCGCAGGCCCGCGGCTTCGCGGTCGGCGGCACCGTGCACATCGTGGTCAACAACCAGGTGGGCTTCACCACCCACCGCGCCGACGACACCCGCTCCACCCTGTACTGCACCGACCCGGCCAAGATCGTCGGCGCCCCGGTGCTGCACGTGAACGGCGACGACCCGGAGGCCGTGGCCTTCTGCGCGCAGCTGGCCTTCGACTTCCGCAAGGAATTCCAGCGCGACGTGGTCATCGACCTGGTCTGCTACCGCCGCCACGGCCACAACGAGGCCGACGAGCCGGCGGCCACGCAGCCGCTGATGTACCAGAACATCCGCGCCCGCAAGACCACCCGCGAACTCTATGCCGAGGCGCTGGCCGCCGAGGGCGTCATCGACGCCGCTGGCGCCAAGGCCCTGGTGGACGCCTACCGCGACAAGCTCGACAAGGGCGAAGTCACCACCGACCTGGTCAAGGTCGGCCCGGACCCGTACGCGGTCGACTGGACCCCGTGGCTCAAGGGCAAGCTCAGGGACGAGGTGAAGACGCAGGTCAAGCGCACCGAGCTCGACAAGCTCGCCACGCTCATCAACACCCTGCCGGCCGAGCTCAAGCTGCACGCGCGCGTCGCCAAGATCTACGACGACCGCCGCAAGATGGCGGCCGGCGAGCTGGCCATGGACTGGGGCTTCGCCGAGAACCTGGCCTACGCCACCCTGCTCTCGGAAGGCTTCAAGCTGCGCCTGGTCGGCCAGGACGCCGGCCGCGGCACCTTCTTCCACCGCCACGCGGTGCTGCACGACCAGGCCACGGGTGAGGCGCACATGCCGCTGCGCGCGCTGGTGAAGAACCCCGAGCACGCACTGGTGATCGACTCGCTGCTGAGCGAAGAGGCCGTGATGGCCTTCGAATACGGCTACAGCACCGCCGAGCCGTCCACGCTCAACATCTGGGAAGGCCAGTTCGGCGACTTCGCCAACGGCGCCCAGGTGGTGATCGACCAGTTCATNNACGAAGGCCAGGGCCCGGAGCACAGTTCGGCGCGCCTCGAGCGCTTCCTGCAGCTGTGCGCGCTCGACAACATCCAGGTCTGCACGCCGACCACGCCGGCGCAGATGTTCCACATGCTGCGCCGCCAGATGCTGCGCGCCACCCGCAAGCCGCTGGTGGTGATGACGCCCAAGTCCATGCTGCGCCACAAGCTGTCGGTGTCCACGCTCGACGAGCTCGCCAAGGGCGGCTTCCAGGAGCTCATCGCCGACAGCACCTGCAAGGACGCCAAGAAGGCGCGCCGCGTCGTGGTCTGCGGCGGCAAGGTCTACTACGACCTGGTCGAGGCGGCCGAGGCGAAGAAGGTCACCGACGTCGCCATCGTGCGCGTCGAGCAGCTCTACCCGTTCCCGCGCGAGGCGCTGGCGGCCGAGCTCAAGCGTTTCGCCGGGGCGAAGGAAGTGGTGTGGTGCCAGGAAGAGCCCATGAACCAGGGCGCCTGGTACCAGATCCGCCACCACCTCGACTTCTGCCTGGGCAAGGGCCAGTCGCTCAGCTACGCCGGCCGCTCGCGCTCGGCCTCGCCGGCCGCCGGCCACCTGAACACGCACAACATCGAACAGGCGAAGCTGATCGAGGACGCCCTCGTCAACGCGCCCAACACCCACACCGCTGAATAAGCCATTCCTTTCCACGCACCCAGGACCTCGTCCATGAGCATCGAAGTCAAAGTCCCGGTCCTTCCGGAATCCGTGTCCGACGCCACCATCGCCACCTGGCACAAGAAGGNNAGACCGACAAGGTGGTGCTGGAAGTGCCCTCGCCGGTCGACGGCGTGCTCAAGGAGCTCAAGTTCCAGGCCGGCGACACCGTGACCAGCCAGCAGGTCGTGGCCATCATCGAGGAAGGCGCCGCCGCGCCGGCCCCGGCCGCCANNGCCAAGGCCGAAGCGCCCAAGGCCGCCGAGGCCCCGAAGGCTGCTGCGCCGGCCAAGGCCGCCGCCCCCGCCGCCAAGTCCGGCGTCGAGCTGCCGCCGGGCGCCGCCGCGCACGCCGCGCGCAACGACGTGAACCCGGCCGACGTCGCCGGCACCGGCCGCGGTGGCCGCGTGACCAAGGAAGACATCGTCAACCACATCAAGGTCGGCGGTGGCGCCCGTCCCGAGCAGCGCGTGCCGATGACCCGCATCCGCCAGCGCATCGCCGAGCGCATGATGCAGTCGAAGAACTCGATCGCCATGCTGACCTCGTTCAACGAGGTCAACCT
>DNNT01000023.1 GCA_003497545.1 Arenimonas sp.
CCACCGGCGCGCCGCCGCCGATGCGCACCTTGCCGACGTCGACGCCACGGGTGGCGCGCCGGGGCTGGGCCTTGGCCTCGCTCATGCCGCCTCCCCTTCCGCCGCAACGCGGCGTTCGCCCAGCAGCACGTAGTCGCCGGCGTTGAGCAGCACCTCCACGTCCTCGAGCAGGTCGGGGCCGCGGGCGCCGACTTCGGGGATGTAGCTGGACGCGTCGTGGATGACCTCGACCCGGCTGCCGGCGTCGATGGCCGCGCCGCAGACGAAGCAGCGGCCGCCGGCGCCGTCGATGGGGAACACTTCCACCGCGCGATGCACCTGGCGGCTGCCGCCATCGGCGCTGACCACGCGCAGGGCGACGGCGCTGGAGNNCCCGCCGACAAACTGCCGTCGGGTTCGTAGCGCAGCCAGCGCATCACGCCGACCATCCAGGCCAGCTCCTCGCCCTGTTCGCCGAAGCCCAGGCCCACCAGCTCGCCGACGCGGGCGCGGGCCTGTTCGGCGCTGTCCCAGGCCATGCGGTAGCCGCCCAGGCTCTGGTCGAGCACCTTCGCGGTGAAGCGTGGCACGCGGGTCATGGCGGCGGCGCCCTGGGTCCAGGCCGCGCCGGCGATGACATGCACCGTGCCCTGCGCCGACTGGNNCAGGTAGTGCAGGCCGCTCAGGCCCAGCACGGTGTCGAGCGAATGCCCGGCGGGCAGGCGCACCAGGCCGCGCGCGGCCATCTGGCCGAAAGCGCGGCGCAGGCGGATCAGCAGGTCGTTGCCCACGCGCACGCCGAAGCCGGCGGCCGGCGACAGCTCGGCCTGGCCGTCGCGGACGCGGCCGAGCGCGCGTTCGACGTCGTCGCTGAAGGCGCGCAGGTCCAGCCAAAGCGCATGCGATTCCTCGCCCGCGCCCGCACCCGGGCCGCGGTCGGCGTCTTCGGGCACGACTGGCGCGATGCCCTCGGGCTGGCGCTCGAGCAGCGCGCAGCGAGCAGCGTAACCGCGGGTCAGCGGCCACATCGTGTCCTGCTCGGCCTGTGCGAAGGCATAGGGGTTCACCGAGGCCATCAGCAGCGACTGCACGTAGATCGTCTGCACGTCCTCGGCGGCGCCCGCGGCCTTGTCGTCGCAGGTCTTGCGCTCGAGCTTGAGCGCGCTGGCGAACCGGTGCAGGCGGTGCAGGCCCTGCCAGGCGCCGGCCGGCGCCGGACGGTACACGCGCCAGGCCAGGGCCAGCGCGCGCGAGTAATGCCAGGCCGAGCGCACCAGCGCCTGCAACACCGCGCCGCCGCGCAGGAAAGGCACCGAACCGGCCGGCGAGCAGAGTTCGCAGGCGGCCTGCCGGTAACCCACGGCCAAATGCATGTGCAGGGTTTCGGCCACCGTGGCCGCGCGCGCCTTGTCGGGCGGCAGCGGCAGCGGGCTGCCGGAGAACTGGCGTTCGAGCAGGGTGATGGCCTCGAGCGTGGCGTCGCGCAGTTCCTCGAGCGCGGCCAGGCGCTGGCCGCCCTCGAGCTTCTGGCCCAGCAGGCCGGCCAGCGCGCGGGAGATTTCCTGCTCGGCCGCCTGCGGGTTGGCGCGGGGCAGCGCGGCGACCCAGGCTTTCACCTTCTTCGGATCGGCCGGGAAAGGCGCGGCGCCCCCGGTGGCGGGCGGCAGGTCCTGGCACAGGCGGCGGTAGCTATCGCTCATTCGGGGTCCTCGCGAGGGGCACAGTTTAGACCGGGGCGCGGCCCCGCCCCACCCCCGGCCAACGCTGCAAGGTATCCTGTCGGGCCGTCCCCGGCCTGATCCATGTCCTCCCTAGCCCGCGAACGCCAGGTCCTGCGCCCGTCCCAGCTCAATGCGCTGGCGCGCGACCTGCTGGAAGGCAGCTTCCCGCAGGTCTGGGTCGAGGGCGAGATCAGCAATTTCTCGCGGCCGGCCTCGGGGCACGCCTATTTCACGCTCAAGGACGACCGCGCCCAGGTGCGCTGCGCCCTGTTCCGCCAGAACGCCCAGCGCCTGCGCTTCGCCCCGCGCGACGGCCTGCAGGTGCTGGCCCGCGGCCGGCTGACGCTCTACGAGGCGCGCGGCGACTACCAGCTGGTGCTCGACCACATGGAAGAGGCCGGCGAAGGCGCGCTGCGCCGGGCCTTCGAGGAACTCAAGGCGAAGCTGGCCGCCGAAGGCCTGTTCGACGCGGCGCGCAAGCGCCCCCTGCCCGCCTTCCCGCGCCGGCTGGGCGTGATCACCTCGCCGCGCGGCGCCGCCGTACGCGACGTGCTGAGCGTGCTGGCCCGGCGCTTCCCGCTGCTCGAGGCCGAGGTGCTGCCCGTGCCCGTGCAGGGCGACGGCGCCGCCGCCCAGATCCTGGACATGCTGCGCCGCGCCGGCGCCAGCGGCCGCTACGACCTGCTGCTGCTCACCCGCGGCGGCGGTTCGCTCGAAGACCTGTGGGCCTTCAACGACGAGGCCCTGGCGCGCGCCATCGCCGCCTCGCCGGTACTGGTAGTGGCTGCCATCGGCCACGAGGTGGACGTAAGCCTGGCCGATTTCGCCGCCGACCTGCGCGCGCCCACACCCTCGGCCGCCGCCGAACTGCTGGCGCCCGACGGCGCGGCGCTGCAGGCGCGGCTGCGCCGGGCGCGGCAGCAGCTGGCCGCGCTGGTGGCGCGCCGGCAAACCGCGGCCGCGCAGCGCGCCGACCAGGCTTTCCTGAAACTGCAGGCGCTGCGCCCGCAGTTGCGCCTGGAACGCGGCCGCAGCCGCCTGGCCGAACTGCGCCGGCGCCTGGAACAGGCACAGCAGGCCCCGCTGGCGCGCCGCGCCGAACGCCTGGCGCGCCTGCTGCGCCGGCTGGACCAGGCCCACCCGCGCCGCCGCCTGCAGGAACACCACCATCGCCTTGCGCTGCTGCAGCGCAGCCTGGCCGCCCTGCCCGGCCGCCTGATCGAACCGCGCCGCCTGCACCTGCGCGGACTGGCCCGCGCGCTGGAAAGCGTCAGCCCGCTGGCCACGCTGGGCCGCGGCTACGCCATCGTGCAGCGCGAAGACGGACGCGTCGTGCGTGGCCCGGCCGACGCCGCGCCGGGCGAACGCGTCACCGCCCGCCTGGCCGAAGGCCGGCTGCGGCTGCGGGTGGAGCCCGACGCCGGCTAGTCGGCGTCCAGGATCGCCGGCGCGCGCCCCAGGGCCACCGGCCCGGCAAACTCCACGCCCTCGGCGCCGCCATTCTTGGCGCGGTACATGGCTTCGTCGGCCTTGCGAAGCAGGCCCTCGGATTCGTCGCCATCCTGCGGGAAACGGGCGATGCCGATGCTCGCGCCCACCACCACCCAGTGGCCTTCGATCGGCACCGGCCGGCTGATCGCCGCCTGCACCCGCATGGCCACCGCGCGCAGCCAGTCCTCGCCGGTGCTGTCGTCGGTGCCGACGATGACCAGGAATTCGTCGCCGCCCATGCGCGCCACCACGTCGCCCGGGCGCACCGATTCGCTCAGGCGCTTGCCGATCTCGGCCAGCAGGCGGTCGCCGGCAGCGTGGCCGTAGGTGTCGTTCACCGGCTTGAAGCCGTCGAGGTCGAAGGACAGCAGCGCGAAGCCACCGTCGCCACGCTTGCCGCGGGCGATGCGCCGTGCCAGCTGCTGCAGGGCCCAGCGGCGGTTGGGCAGGTTGGTCAGGGAATCCATGCCCGCCAGCCGGCGGATGCGCTGGCGGTCGTGCAGGATGCGCGCCGTGGCCAGCGCGGCCAGCAGGCTCAAGCCCACGCGGAACGGGAAACCCGGCGTGCTCCACCACGGGCGGGCGTCCCAGCCCTCCTTCGGCACGGCCGAGATCAGCCAGCTGCCGCCGGGAAGGAAGGCCGGCACGCGCACGGCCTTCGTTTCCCGCGACAGGCGCGGCCCGCGCACGATGTCGCCGCCGGGGCCGGCGGCGTCGCGACCGACGATGCCCAGCACCAGCTCCTTTTCCAGGGCGCGGATGCCGGCATTGCGCAGCATCAGCTCGTAATCGAGCGCCATGCTCACCGCGCCCCAGAGCCGGGGCACGCCCTCGCGGTCCACCCAGAGCGGGATGCGCACGGCCAGCGCGCGGCCACCCTGGCGCAGTTCGAAGGGCCCGGCCAGCACCGGGCCGTCCTTGCTGATGGCGCGCAGCATGGCCTGCTTCTGGATCGGGTCCCCGAGCAGGTCCAGGCCCAGCGCCGCCGCGTTGCCTTCCAGCGGATGGATGTCGCTGACCACGAAGCCGGGGGCGAGGCTGAAGTTGAGGATCTGCGGCTGGCCGCGGCGAAGCTCGTCGGCCAGCAGTTCGAAGTCGTCCCCGGACAGGCCCTCGTGCTGCACCACCTGCACCGCCAGGCCGCGCACCAGGCCCACGCTGGCATAGATGTCGGTCTCGAGCCGGGCGCGGAAATCGGACAGGTCGCGCTGCACCTGCGCCTGGCGCTCGCTGAAGTGGCGCTCGCGCTCGAGCTGGGCGGCGTTGATGCTGAAATACAGGCCGGCCAGCAGCACGGCCAGGCCGATGAGCAGGTGCCTGCCGGGCCGCAGCCAGCCACCGGCGGAATCGGCGGGCTCGGCGCCGAGCGGCTCGTCATTGGCGCGGCGTTGGGCCATGGCGGCAATGTACAACGGCGGCCAGCCGCCCGCCCGGCCGGCTTCTCGGCCGGCGCGAAAGCCCGTACGCTGGCATTCATGCAGGCGGAACCCACCGACGAGGAGCTGATGCTGGCCTACGGCGCCGGCGACGTGACCGCCTTCCAGCAGCTCTACGCCCGCCACCGCGTGCCGCTGTTCCGGCACCTGCAGCGCCAGCTGCGCGACGCGGCGCTGGCCGAGGAGTTCTTCCAGGACACCTGGCAGCGTGTCATCTCGGCCCGCGGCCGCTACCGGCCCGAGGCGAAGTTCGCCACCTGGCTCTACCAGATCGCCAGCAACCGGGTCACCGACCACTGGCGTGCGAAATCGCACCGCCCCGACCCGCCCGCGAACGCCGACGAAATCACCGAGCGCCAGCCGGATCACGACACCCCGGAGCGGCGCCTGTCGGCCTTCGAAGAACGCCGGCGCCTGCAGCTGGCGCTCGAGGAGCTGCCGCCCGAACAGCGCGAGGCGGTGCTGCTGCGACTCGAGCAGGAGCTGAGCCTGGAAGAAATCGGCGAGATCACCGGCGTTGGCCGCGAGACGGTGAAATCGCGCCTGCGCTACGCCATGGACAAACTGCGCGCGAGGCTGCGGCCATGAGCCACCGACCCCCGCGCCACCCCAGGCACGTTGACACCGGCGCCACCCCAACCCGGAGCCACGCCATGCGCCATCTCGTCCTCAGCACCCTCTCGATCGCCCTGCTCGCCGCCTGCGCGCACAAGGTCGCCGAAGAACCCGCCGAACAATCCGCCGACGCCACGCTCGAGAGCATTGAAGTCACCGGCAGCCGCGTGAGCGCGCAGGAAGCCTCGCGCCTGAAGCACGCCGCGGTCGCCGCGGCGCCGCCGATGGTCGGCATGCCCGCGCCGCTGCCGCCCCCGCCGCCGGCCTACGCCGAAGCCAATACCGAGAACTACGCGCAGTTCGAGGACAACCGCGTCGTGCGGACCGCCGAACAGCCGGTGTCCACCTTCTCCATCGACGTCGACACCGGCAGCTACAGCAACGTGCGCCGCATGCTTTCGCGCGGCCAGCTGCCGCCCAAGGACGCAGTGCGGGTCGAGGAGATGATCAACTACTTCGACTACGGCTACCCGGGCCCGGCCAACCGCGATCAACCCTTCCGCGTCACCACCGCGCTGGCACCCGCGCCCTGGGACGGCAAGCGCGTGCTGATGCAGGTGGGCATCCAGGGTTACGACGTGGAACGCGCGGAAATCCCGCCGGCCAACCTGGTGTTCCTGGTCGACACCTCGGGCTCGATGGCCACGCCCGACAAGCTGCCGCTGCTCAAGGAAAGCTTCCGCCAGCTGGTACCGCGCCTGCGCGCCCAGGACCGCGTGACGCTGGTGGTGTATGCCGGCAGCGCCGGCCTGGTGCTGCCGCCGACGCCCGGCGACCGCCACGGCGAAATCCTCGACGCGCTCGGCCGGCTCGAGGCCGGCGGCTCCACCAATGGCGGCGAGGGCATCGACCTGGCCTACGCCATGGCGAAGCAGGCCTACATCGAAAACGGCGTGAACCGCATCGTGCTGGCCACCGACGGCGACTTCAACGTCGGTATCTTCGACCAGCGCGCGCTCGAAACCAAGGTCGAGGACGGCCGCAAGGCGGGCATCGCCCTCACCACGCTCGGCTTCGGCGAGGGCAACTACAACGAGGCCCTGGCCGAGAAGCTGGCCGACGTGGGCGACGGCAACCACGCCTACATCGATACGCTGATGGAAGGTCGCAAGGTGCTGGTCGAGGAAATGAGCTCCACGCTGCTCACCATCGCCAGCGACGTGAAGATCCAGGTCGAGTTCAACCC
>DNNT01000090.1 GCA_003497545.1 Arenimonas sp.
CCGTAGACCATGGACATGCCGTACAGCAGCAGGCCCGAGGCCATCGAGCCGAGCACGAAGTACTTCATGGCCGCCTCGGACGAGCGCGAGCTGTCGCGGTCCATGGCCACCAGGCCGTAGGAGCTCAGCGCCAGCAGCTCGAGGCCCAGGTAAAGGGTCAGCAGGCTGCCGGACGAGATCATCAGCATCATGCCCAGCACCGAGAACAGGCCGAGCGCATAGAACTCGCCCTTGAACAGGCCGCGGTCCTGCAGGTAGGGCTTGGCGTACACGAAGGACGCGCCGGCCACGAGGTACACGGCCACCTTGAGCACGTCGCTGGCGGTGTCGCGCACGAACAGGTTGGCGAAGCCGTACACCGGCTCCATCGCCATGTCGCGCATGGTCAGCACCGCCGCCGCGGCCAGGATGAACAGGGCCAGGAAGTGGGTCAGGCCACGGCGGGCGTCCGACAGGAACAGGTCGATCATCAGCAGCGCGAAAGCCGCGGCGCAGACGAAGATCTCGGGCCCGAGCGGCAGCAGGTCGGCGGTGGTGGGCATCGGCAGGGCCATCGGGGCTTCCTTACAGCTTGGTGGCGGCGAGCTGCGTCAGCAGCTGCGCGATCGGTGCTTCCATGAGGTCGGTCAGCGGCTTCGGGTACACGCCCAGGGCCAGCGTGCCGATGGCGAACACGCCGAGCACCAGCGCCTCGCGGCCGTTGATGTCGGTGAGCTCGGCGACGTGGTGGTTGGCGACGTCGCCGAAGACCACGCGCTTGACCATCCAAAGGGTGTAGGCCGCGCCCAGGATCAGGGTGAATCCGGCGCCGAAGGCGACCCAGGCGTTGTACTGGAACGAAGCCAGGATGACCATGAACTCGCCCACGAAGCCCGAGGTACCCGGCAGGCCGGCGTTGGCCATGGCGAAGAACACGAAGAAGGCGGCGAACCACGGCATGGTGTTCACCACGCCGCCGTAGTCGCGGATCATGCGGCTGTGCATGCGGTCGTAGACCACGCCCACGCACGAGAACATGGCGCCCGAGACGAAGCCGTGCGAGATCATCTGCACCATCGCGCCCTGCAGGCCCAGCTGCGCGGCGTCGGTGTTGCCCAGCTCGCGCACCAGCGCGAACACGATGAAGCTGCCCAGGGTGACGAAGCCCATGTGCGCGATCGACGAGTAGGCGATCAGCTTCTTCATGTCCTCCTGCACCAGCGCCACCAGGCCGATGTAGACCACGGCCGCCAGCGACAGCGCGATGACCAGCCAGGCCCACTCCTGCCCCGCGTCCGGCACGATCGGCAGGGTGAAACGCAGGAATCCGTAGCCGCCGATCTTGAGCATGATGGCGGCCAGCACCACCGAGCCGCCGGTGGGCGCTTCGACGTGGGCGTCCGGCAGCCAGGTGTGCACCGGGAACATCGGCACCTTCACCGCGAAGGCGGCCAGGAAAGCGAAGAACAGCCACATCTGCTCGGTCGCGCTGAGCTTGAGCTGGTAGAGGTCGGCCAGCTGGAAGCTGGCGCCGCCCTCGAGGCGCTCGCCCGAGACGATGTACAGGTAGACCAGGCCCACCAGCATCAGCACCGAGCCGAGGAAGGTGTAGAGGAAGAACTTCAGCGAGGCGTAAACGCGCTTCGGGCCACCCCAGACGCCGATGATGATGAACATCGGGATCAGCATGGCCTCGAAGAACACGTAGAACAGGATGGCGTCGAGCGCGCAGAAGACGCCCACCATCATGCCCTCGAGCACCAGGAAGGCGGCGAAGTACTGGTGCGCGCGGCGCTCGACCGAGGCCCAGGAACCCACCAGCACCAGCACGGTGGTCAGCGTGGTCAGCGCGATGAGCGCGATCGACAGGCCGTCCACGCCCAGGTGGTAGCGGATGTCGAAGCTGGGGATCCAGGCACGGTCCTCGACGAAGCGCATCGCCGGCGAGGCGTAATCATGGCCGGCGAACAGCAGCACGCTGAGCGCCAGGGTGGCCACCGCCACCAGCAGGGCGAACACCTTCGCCTGGTTCGCACGCGCGTCGCCGAAGGCCAGCGTGGCCAGGCCGCCGAGGATCGGCAGCCAGACCAGGACGCTCAACAGGGGCCAGGAGGATTGCATCAGGGCTTCCTTGTCAGTCTCAGGCGCCGACGACCTTGACCAGCACCGCCAGGAGGACGATGAGGCCGAGGATCATGGCGAAGGCGTAGTTGTAGAGGCGACCGGTCTGGAGCTGGCGCACGATGCCGGCGACGCGGTCCACCAGGGTGGCGGAGCCGTTCACCAGCAGGCCGTCGATGAGGCCGGCGTCGGCCTTCTTCCAGGAGAACTTGCCGAGCTTGATGCCGCCGCCCGCGAAGCCCTTGATCCACAGGTCGTCGAAGCCGTACTTGTTCTCGAGGATGCGGATCGGCAGCGCGAACAGCTTCGCGGCGCGGTCGGCGACCGAGGGCTTGAACAGGTAGATGAAGGTGGCGAGCGCGAAGCCGCCGAAAGCCAGCCAGAACGCCGGCATGGTCATGCCATGGAGCGCGAAGGCGACCGGGCCCTTGAACTCTTCGGCCCAGGCCAGCATCGCGTCGTGCTGGGGCAGCACTTCGATGGCACCACGGAAGAAATCGCCGCCAAGCATCGGGCCCACGGTGAAGTAGCCGATGAAGATGGACGGGATCGCGAGCAGGATCAGCGGCACCGTCACCACCCAGGGCGACTCGTGCGGCTCGACCGGGCCGTGATGGCCATGGCCGTGGTCATCGCCATGGGCGTCATGGTGCGCGTCGCCGTGGTGGCCGTCGTGGGCCGCCTCGCGGAAGCGCTCCTTGCCGTGGAAGGTCAGGTACAGCAGGCGGAAGCTGTAGAAGCTGGTGACGAACACGCCCGCCAGAACCGCCCAGTAGCCGTACTG
>DNNT01000081.1 GCA_003497545.1 Arenimonas sp.
GCGGGTGGCGACGCCGCGCGCGGCCAGGGCGTAGGCGGTGGCCTCGTCCATGCCGTCGAGCGACAGCAGGTCGTCGGCCGGCTTGTGCTCCTCGATCTCCTCCTCGACCTGCAGGGCCTCGGTGAGCAGCGCGTCGCGGGCACGGGCGCGCAGTTCCTCGACGATGTCCTCGTCGAAGCCCTCGACCGCCAGCAGCTCGGCGGCCGGCACGTAGGCGATTTCCTCGACCGTACTGAAGCCCTCGGCGACCAGGATGCCGGCGATCTCCTCGTCCACTTCCAGCTTGTCCATGAACAGCTGGCGGGCGGTGGCCTGCTCGGACTCGGACTTGGCGGTGACCTGGTCCTGGGTCATGACGTTGAGCTGCCAGCCGGTCAGGCGGCTGGCGAGGCGCACGTTCTGGCCGCCCTTGCCGATGGCCTGGGCCAGCTTGTCCTCGGCGACCGCGAGGTCCATCGAGCGCTTCTCTTCGTCGACGATGATCGACTGCACCTCGGCCGGGGCCATGGCGTTGATGACGAACTGGGCCGGGTTGTCGGACCAGAGCACGATGTCGATGCGCTCGCCGTTGAGCTCGTTGCTCACGGCCTGCACGCGCGAACCGCGCATGCCGATGCAGGCGCCGATGGGATCGGTGCGGTGGTCGTGGGCCAGCACGGCGATCTTGGCGCGGTCGCCCGGGTCGCGGGCGGCGGCCTTGATCTCGACCAGGCCCTGGCCGACTTCCGGCACCTCGAGCTTGAACAGCTCGATCATGAATTCCGGCGCGGTGCGGCTGATGAACAGCTGCGGGCCGCGCGTTTCGGCGCGCACGTCGAGCAGGTAGCCGCGCACGCGGTCGCCCGGGCGCAGCACGTCGCGCGGGATGGCCTTGTCCTTCGGGATCAGGGCCTCGGCGTTGCCGCCCAGGTCGACGTAGACGTTGCCGCGCTCGACGCGCTTGACGATGCCGTTCACCAGCTCGCCGATGCGGTCGCGCCAGGCGTCGATCACCTGCGCGCGCTCGGCTTCGCGCACGCGCTGCACGATGACCTGCTTGGCGGCCTGGGCGGCGATGCGGCCGAACTCGGCGTTCTCGACCTGCTCCTCGACGAAGTCACCGACCTGCGCGTCCGGCTTGTCGTCCACCACGTCCATCATGCGGATCTGGCGATCGGGCGATTCCATTACCACGTCGTCGGCCACCACTTCCCAGCGGCGGAAGGTTTCGTAGCTGCCGTCCTTGGGATTGATCGAGACGCGCATGGCGACGTCCTGCTCGTGGTAGCGCTTCTTGGCGGCGGACGCCAGCGCGGCCTCCATCGCCTCGATGATCACGCCGCGCGGCACGCCCTTTTCATTGGCGACCGCTTCCATCACCAGCAACAGTTCCTTGCTCATCTCTTCCAGCTCCGTGAAAGGCGTCGGGCGCCTCAGGTGTAATCAGGATTCTTTGTCGGCCTTGCGCTTGCCGCGCGGACCGGTGGGTTTGGGTTGGGCCGCCAGGCCCAGCGCGACCAGGTCGGGGACCAGGCGCGCCTTCTCGATGTTGTCGTGCTTCACGCGCATGTCGCCGGCTTCGTGCGAAAGCAGCACCACGTCGCCTTCGACGCCGGTGATGCGGGCGATGAAGCGGCGGCGGCCGTCCTGCGCCAGGCGCAGCGTGAGCTTGGCCTGCTCGCCCACGAAGCGCGCGAACTGCGCCGGCGTGAACAGCGGGCGATCGATGCCGGGCGAGGACACTTCCAGCGTGTAGGCCGAGGTGATCGGGTCCTCCACGTCGAGCACGGCCGACACCTCGCGGCTGACCGCCTCGCAGTCCTCGATGGCGACATGGCGTCCGGGCGCGTCGATGTAGATGCGCAGCAAGGCGCTGTTGCCGGTGGGCGCGAACTCCACGCCCAGCAGCTCAAGGCCGAGCGCGGCCACCGTGGGCGCGAGCAGTTCGCTGATTTCAGTCGCCTTGCCGGTCATCGGGTCGGTCCTGTCGCCTCTGCATTTCTCGAATTTCGAAAACAAAAAAGGGCCGTAAGGCCCTTTTCCGGTACATCCAGGTTCCGGCTTCCCGGGACCGCCCAAACGGACGGCCCGAGGGAAAAAGCCTGAGCGGTGAATCCTTTCGGAAGACATCGCCAGAAACTGGTAGCGGGGGCAGGATTTGAACCTGCGACCTTCGGGTTATGAGCCCGANNGCTGCCAGACTGCTCCACCCCGCAGCAGTAGACGCGCATTATAGGGGCGTCGCCGTTTCCAGCGCAAGCCCGGCGTTCGATGCTTCGTTCAGACCGGGAAAGCCAGCCCGCACCAGTGCAGGATGGTGTCTGCGAACAGGCCCAGCACCAGCAGCGCGACCGCGTTGACCGCGAACAGCAGGCGCAGGTGGCGGTCCGGGTGGATACGCGGGCCCTCGCCTTCCGGCTCCTCGAAGAACATGGCCTTCATCACCTTCAGGTAGTAGAAGGCGCCGATAACCGCACAGACCACGCCGACGATCGCAAGCCACAGCAGGCCCGCGTCCAGCGCCGCCAGCAGCACCTCGAGCTTCGCCCAGAAACCCAGGAACGGCGGCACGCCGGCCAGCGAGGCCATGACGAACAGCACCAGCATGGCCTGGAGCGGGTTGCGCGCCCACAGGCCGCGGAAGTCGGAGATTTCCTCCGCCTCGTGGCCCTTGCGCGAGAGCAGGATGATGGCGCCGAAGGCCGCGGCCGACATCACCGCATAGGAAATGGCGTAGAACATCGCCGCGCCGTAACCGAGCTGGCCGCCGTGGGCGAGGCCCATGAACAGGAAGCCGACGTGCGAGATGGTCGAATAGGCCAGCATGCGCTTGAGGTTGGTCTG
>DNNT01000212.1 GCA_003497545.1 Arenimonas sp.
ATGGGCGGCGGCACCGGCACCGGTGCGGCTCCCGTGATCGCCCGGGTGGCCAAGGAAATGGGCATCCTGACCGTCGCGGTCATCACCAAGCCGTTCCCGTTCGAGGGCCGCCGCCGCATGCAGGTGGCGCTCAAGGGCATCGAGGAGCTCAGCCACCACTGCGACTCGCTGATCACCATCCCGAACGAGAAGCTGATCACTGTGCTCGGCCGCCAGGCCACCATGGTGCAGGCCTTCCGCGCCGCCAACGACGTGCTGCTGGGCGCCGTGAAGGGCATCGCCGACCTGATCGTCAGCCCGGGCCTGATCAACGTGGACTTCGCCGACGTGCGCACGGTCATGTCCGAGATGGGCCTGGCCATGATGGGCACCGGCATCGCCCGCGGCGACGACCGCGCCCAGGCCGCCGCCGAGGCCGCCATCTCCAACCCGCTGCTGGACGAGGTGAACCTGTCGGGCGCCAACGGCGTGCTGGTCAACATCACCGCCGGCCCGGACTTCACCATGGCCGAGTTCGATGAGATCGGCCGCACCATCGAGGACTTCGCCTCCGAGGACGCTACCGTCGTCATCGGCACCTCGCTGGACCCGGAGATGCAGGACGAGGTGCGCGTGACCGTGGTGGCCACCGGCCTGAACCGCGGCGTGGTGCGCCAGCCGGTCCGGACCCCGGAAAAGGAAACCTACCGGGCGCCGGTGAAGCTGGTCCGCAATGCCACCACCGGCATGTACGACGACAGCGCCATGGCCAACGTGAACGCCGCGCCGACCGCCGGCGGCCACCTGGGCCTGCGCGCGGGCCGCGGTTCGGAGCCGGTGTCCGGCACCGAAACGGCCCTGTCGGGCCTGGGCAACGACCACAGCTACCTGGACATCCCGGCTTTCCTGCGCCGCCAGGCCGACTGAGCCGTACCCGGCGGCCGCGGGCGCCCGACCAGGCGCCAGGCCGCCACCACCGGCCTCCCTGGACGGGTGGCCGGGCAACAACCGCGGGCCCCGGGCCCGCGGGCAGTGTCCCCAGGGGTCAGGAAACCTTGGCCCGCCGGTCCGCCGGCGGGCCCTTTTCCGGGCCGGAGGGGAGGGTGCCGGTGTGCAACGGCTGGCCGGAAATGCCAATATCGTTGCAATATCGAGACAAGCGTTTGAATGTTAGGTTTTCGTTTGTTGGCCGGTGTGTTATCGTCCTCGACGGTTTTGCGCGCTCCCGCCCCGGAGACCGCCACAAAAATGATCAGACAGCGAACCCTCAAAAACGTCATCCGCGCCACCGGCGTCGGCCTGCATAGCGGCGAAAAGGTCTACATGACCCTGCGCCCGGCTGCGCCCGACACGGGCATCGTGTTCCGCCGCGTCGACTTCGACCAGCCGGTCGAAATCCACGCCAAGGCCGAGCGCGTGGGCGACACCAGCCTTTGCACCGCGCTGGTCGAGGGCAACGTCCGGGTCATGACGATCGAGCACCTGCTCTCGGCCATGGCCGGCCTCGGCATCGACAATGCCTACGTCGACCTGTCCACGGCCGAAGTGCCCATCATGGACGGCTCGGCCGGCCCCTTCGTGTTCCTGCTGCAGTCGGCGGGCATCGAGGAGCAGAACAAGGCCAAGCGCTTCATCCGCATCAAGAAGCCGATCAAGGTCGAGGACGGGGACAAGTGGGCCCGCTTCGAGCCCTTCGAGGGCTTCAAGGTCGGATTCACCATCGACTTCCAGCACCCGATCTTCAACAAGGCGACCTCGAGCACCGAGATCGACTTCTCCACGACCTCGTTCGTGAAGGAAGTCAGCCGGGCCCGCACCTTCGGCTTCATGAAGGACATCGAGTTCCTGCGCGAGCGCAACCTGGCGCTGGGCGGCTCGATGGACAACGCCATCGTGCTCGACGACTACCGGGTGCTCAACGACGACGGCCTCCGTTACGAGGACGAATTCGTCAAGCACAAGATCCTCGACGCCATCGGCGACCTGTACCTGCTGGGCCACAGCCTGATCGGCGCCTTCTACGGCTACAAGTCCGGCCACGCGCTCAACAACCAGCTGCTGCGCGCCCTCCTCGCCGACACCTCGGCCTGGGAAGAAGTGACTTTCGAGGACCCGGCCCTGGCGCCGATCTCCTACGCGCACCCGGCCCAGGCGGTCTGAGCACCGCTCCGTCCGCGTCTTAACGCGGATTTAACGCCCGGTTAACGACACGCTACGTTCCACTGGGCATCATGCCCCGTCGGCCTTTGGCCGGGTCGAGGCAGCCAGCCGCAGAAGCTGGGCCTTCAGCCCCGGGTCCGAAACCGATTGGGCGGTGGCCCGCAGTGAATCGCGGACCTCCTCGGAAAGTGGTTTCGACGAGCCGGTTCCTGCGGGGATGGCGGGTTCCGGCGGCACCACCTTCACCACCAGCGTCCTGGCCTTGAGCCCGGCCGCGGCCGCCGCGCCCAGCAGGTCGTCGGCATGCAGCCGCAGCTTGGCCTTCCAGACCGGTGCGCTGACCAGGAACACCACGTTCTTTTCATCCACGTTGGCCAGCCTGCACTGGTCGGCCAAGGTGGCGGGGAGACTCTGGCGCAGCACGGGATCGAGTTCGCCCAGCCAACGGGCGCGTTCGACCACGCTGGCCAACCCGGTCCCGGACAGCGCTTCCAAGGCGCGCGGGGGCAGGGTGGTCGGTGGCGCGGCGCCGCGGACGAAAGGTTTGGGTGGCTTAGACATGATGAATGTCATCATCGCAGCAAATTTCCTCCGTTCGCCAAAGAAATTGGCGTTCGACCAGCCCAAGGTGGCCGCCACGGCATTGGGCGCCGTCGCCCTGGTCCTTGGCCTGGCGTTCACCGCCGGCTTCCTGGCCCGCGGCGCCGATGGCGCGGCCCGCGCCGAGATCGCCAAGCTCCAGGCCGAATTCGACCAGCAGGCGCGTGAACTCGCCGCCGCCCGCGACGAAGCCCAGCTTGAAGTCAACGCCATCGCCGCCCGCGTCGGCGAACTGCAGGCCCAGGCCAACCGCCTCAACGCCCTCGGCGACCGCCTGACCCAGGTCGGCAAGCTCAAGGACGGCGAATTCAACTTCAACGAACTGCCCGGCCAGGGCGGCGCCGAATCCGCCGAGGACGTGCCCGCCGGCGACCTGCTGTCGAGCTTGGACGCCCTGGAAGCGCAGTTCGCGCACTCCGGCCGCCAGCTGTCGGTGCTCGAGTCGATGCTGTTCAACCAGAAGCTCGAGAACAAGCGCACGCCGGCCGGCATGCCCGCCCCGGGTTACATCTCGTCCCGCTACGGCGGCCGCAACGATCCCTTCGGCCGCGGTCGTGCCCACCACGCGGGCATCGATATCGACGCCAACTCCGGCGACCCGGTGACCGCCGCCGCCGAGGGCGTGGTCAGCTTCTCCGGCGTGCGCAGCGGCTACGGCAACGTCGTCGAGATCGACCACGGCAACGGCTACAAGACGCTCTACGCGCACAACTCGGCCAACCTGGTGCGCTCCGGCGACATCGTCCGCGCCGGCCAGCAGATCGCCAAGGTGGGTTCCACCGGCCGCTCGACGGGCTCGCACCTGCACTTCGAGGTCAAGCTCGACGGTCGCCAGGTCAACCCGCGCCAGTACCTGGACAAGGCGCGCGGCTGAGGCCCCCGGCCGGGCTTGATACCCCGGCCACCGTCCCCAAGTTAGACTAGACGGCCGCGACGCCCCCGGGCAGCCGCGGCTTTTTTGCTTTCGCGCCCTGCGCGTCCCGCCACCAACCGGCTTTTCCAATGCTCAACAGCTTGCTCACCCGCATCTTCGGCAGCCGCAACGAACGACTGCTCCGCCAGTTCCAGAAGAACGTCGCCAAGATCAACGCACTCGAGCCGGGGCTGGAAAAGCTCGACGACGACGCCCTCCGGGCCAAGACCGATGAATTCCGCGCCCGCATCGCCGCCGGCGCCAGCCTCGACGATCTGCTGCCGGAGGCCTTCGCCGTCTGCCGCGAAGCCTCCCGCCGCGTGCTCGGCCTGCGCCACTACGACGTGCAGCTGATCGGCGGCATGGTGCTGCATTCGGGCCGCATCGCCGAAATGCGCACCGGCGAAGGCAAGACCCTCGTCGCCACCCTGCCGACCTACCTCAACGCGCTCGCCGGCAAGGGCGTGCACGTGGTCACGGTGAACGACTACCTGGCCAAGCGCGACTCGGCCTGGATGGGCCGCCTGTACAACTTCCTGGGCATGAGCGTCGGCGTGGTCTATCCGGGCATGCCGCATTCGGACAAGAAGGGCGCCTACGCCGCCGACATCACCTACGGCACCAACAACGAATACGGCTTCGACTACCTGCGCGACAACATNNATCCTGATCGACGAGGCCCGCACCCCGCTCATCATCTCCGGGCCGGCCGATGAATCGCCGGAGCTCTACGTCAAGGTCAACCGCGTCGTTCCCAAGCTCATCAAGCAGGAGTCGGAGAACGGCGAGGGCGACTTCTGGGTGGACGAGAAGGGCAAGCAGGCCCACCTGTCCGAGCAGGGCATGGAGCACGCCGAGGAGCTGCTGCGCGAAGCCGGCATCATCGCCGAGGGCGACGGCCTGTACTCGGGAAACAACCTGGCCGTGGTGCATCACCTCAACGCCGCGCTGCGCGCGCACGCCATCTACCAGCGCGACGTGGACTACATCGTGCGCGACGGCGAGGTGGTGATCGTCGACGAATTCACCGGCCGCACCCTGCCGGGCCGCCGCTGGTCCGACGGCCTGCACCAGGCGGTCGAGGCCAAGGAAGGCGTGCCGATCCAGCGCGAGAACCAGACGCTGGCCTCG
>DNNT01000310.1 GCA_003497545.1 Arenimonas sp.
TCGGTGCTGGCGGGCGTGGTGGCCGTCATCACCTTCTTCGCCTGGCCCCACGGCACCGCCAAGACCGCTTTCGGCCTGCTGGGCGCGGCCTGGGTGGCCGCCGGCACGGCGCGCTTCGCCTGGCAGCGCCTGAAGTCCACCAGCCAGGGCCAGCGCTTCACCGCCGAGATGGTGGGCATGCTGCTGGCGCACGCGGGCATCGCGGTGTTCGTGGCGGGCGTGTTCATCACCGAGAGCACCAGCATCGAGAAGGACGTGGCCGCCAAACCCGGCCAGCACTTCGAGCTGCGTGGCCATGACTTCCATTTCGAAGGCGTGGAAAAGCGCCAGGGCCCGAACTACCTGGCCGACCACGGCACCGTGGTGGTGCGCCGCGACGGCCGCGAGATCGCCACCCTGCACCCGGAAAAACGCGCCTACGCCGCCGGTGGCCAGGTGATGACCGAGGCCGCGCTCGACGGCGGCCTCACCCGCGACCTGTACGTGGCGCTGGGCGAGCCGCTGGACGCCAACGGCACCTGGGCGCTGCGCCTTTACGTGAAGCCCTGGATCCGGCTGATCTGGCTGGGCTCGCTGCTGATNNTGGCCGTGCTGCTGGGCCTGGGCGTGCTGCGCAACTCCGGCAAGGACACCAGCGCCATCCCCTCGCCGCTGGTCGGCAAGCCGGCGCCGGCGTTTTCGCTGCCGGTGCTGGGCGAACCCGGGCGCCTGGTCAGCAACGAAGACCTGCTCGGCGAGCCCTACCTGCTCAACGTCTGGGGCAGCTGGTGCCCCGCCTGCCGCGACGAGCACCCGGTGATCACCGAGCTCGCGAAGAGCGGCCGCATCAAGGTCGTCGGCTACGACTACAAGGACGAACCCGAAGACGCGCAACGCTGGCTGCAGCAGTTCGGCAACCCCTATTCGCTGGTCATCGCCGACTACGACGGCCGCGCCGCGCTCGACTGGGGCATCTACGGCGCACCGGAAACCTTCCTGGTGGACGCCCAGGGCGTGATCCGCTGGAAGTTCGTCGGCCCCATCACGCCCGAAGTGGTGCAGCAGCAGCTGCTGCCCGCGCTGGAGACGCTGGAATGAAGGCCTGGCTGTTCGCCCTGCTGATGCTGCTGTCGGCCGCCGCCGGCGCCATGGACCCCATCGTGTTCCGCGACGACGCCGAGGAAGCCCGCTTCCGCGCGCTCAGCGCCGAACTGCGCTGCGTGATGTGCCAGAACCAGTCGCTGGCCGATTCCAACGCCCAGATCGCCCATGACCTTCGCCTGCAGGTGCTGGAACTGATGCGCGAGGGCAAGACCGACCGCGAGATCAAGGATTACCTGGTCGCGCGCTACAGCGATTTCGTGCTTTACAACCCGCCCGTGCGGCCCTCCACCTGGCTGCTGTGGTTCGGCCCGGGCCTGGTGCTGCTGGGTGGCCTTGCCGCCGTGGTGGTGGTGGTGCGCCGGCGCGCCGCCCAAGCCCCGGCGGCCAACCCGTCCGACGACGGGCAGGAGTGGTGATGGGCAACTTGCTGCTGGCCTCGCTGGCCTTGGGTGTGTTGGTGCTGGCCTTCGTGCTGCGCCCGCTGTGGAAGGACGCGAAAGCCACCGCCCTGGCGCTGGCACTGGCGCTGCTGGGCGGCACGGCCGGCCTGTACGCGCTGCTGGGCACGCCCGACGCGCTCGACCCGGAACTGGTGGAAGCGCCGAAGACGCTGGAGCAGGCCATCGTGCAGCTCGAGCGCAAGCTCGAGGACGAACCCGGCAGCGTCGAGGGCTGGGTGCTGCTGGGCCGCAGCCGCGCTTCGCAGGAAGCCTGGCCGCAGGCCGTGGCGGCCTTCGAAAAGGCGCATGCCCTGCTGCCCGACGAAGCCGACCTGATGATCGAATACGCCGACGCGCTGATGCGCGCGGCGGAAGACGGCCGCTTCCCCGCGAAGGCGGTAGAACTGCTCGAGCGCGCCGTCGAACGCCAGCCCACCCACCAGCGCGGCCTGTTCTACCTCGGCGCCCAGCGCCTGCAGGCCGGCCAGCCGGCCGAAGCCGCGGAGTTCTGGGGCCGCCTGCTGCCGCTGGTGGACCCGCAGACCGCCGACGCCCTGCGCCCGCAGCTGGCCATGGCGCGCGAACAGGCCGGCCTGCCGCCGCTGGCCGAACCCGAACCGGCCGCCGCCGGGCCCACGCTGGCGCTCACCATCGAACTCGCCCCGGCGCTGGCGGCCAAGGTGGCCGAAGGNNCGACGGCGCCGGCCTGCCGGTGGCGGTGAAGCGCCTGCCGGCCGCGGGTTTTCCGCTTGAACTCACGCTCTCCGACGCCGACGGCCTGATGCCGGCGCAGAAGCTGTCCATGCAGGCGAAGGTGCGGCTGATGGCGCGCGTGTCGAAGTCCGGCGACGCCGGCGCGGCCCCGGGCGACCTGGAGGCCGAGCCGCTGGAGTTGGCGGTCACCGACGGCGCCGCGGCGACGCTGGTGATTGGTAAAGTGGTGGAATGACCGAAACCGTTCCCCCCGGCACCCGCTACGTCGACCTGCCCAGTCCTTTCCCGTTCAAGCGCGGCGGCGCCCTGGCCGGCGCACGAATGGCGTATGAAACCTGGGGCCGGCTCAACCCGGCGCGCGACAACGCCGTGCTCATCCTCACCGGCCTGTCGCCGAACGCGCACGCGGCCTCGAACGCGGGCAACCCCGATCCGGGCTGGTGGGAAGCCATGCTGGGCCCGGGCAAGCCGATCGACACCGACCACTGGTTCGTCGTTTGCGTGAATTCGCTCGGCAGCTGCAAGGGCAGCACCGGCGCGGCGTCCGTCAACCCCGCCACCGGGCAGCCCTACCGGCTCGACTTCCCCGACCTGTCCATCGAGGACGGCGCGCGTGCGGCGCAGGTGGTGGTGCGGGCCCTGGGCATCGAAACCCTGGCCTGCGTCATCGGCAACTCGATGGGCGGAATGAGCGCGCTGGCCTACCTGCTTCTCTTCCCGGGCGCCGCGCGTTCGCACATCAATATTTCGGGCAGCGCCCAGGCCCTGCCCTTCTCCATCGCCATCCGCTCGCTGCAGCGCGAGGCGATCCGGCTCGACCCGAACTGGAACCACGGGCTCTACGACGACCACGCTTACCCCGAAAACGGCATGCGCATCGCCCGCAAGCTGGGCGTGGTGACCTATCGCTCGGCCATGGAGTGGGACGGCCGCTTCGGCCGCGTGCGCCTGGACAGCGAATGCCGCGAAGACGACCCCTTCGGCCTGGAATTCGAGGTCGAGCGTTACCTCGAGGGCCACGCGCGCCGCTTCGTGCGCACCTTCGACCCGAACTGCTACCTCTACCTCAGCCGCTCCATGGACTGGTTCGACGCGGCCGAATACGGCGGCGGCGACGTGATGAAGGGCCTGGCCTCGATCACGGTGGAAAAGGCGCTGGCCATCGGCGTGCACACCGACATCCTGTTCCCGCTGCAGCAGCAGGAGCAGGTGGCCGACGGCCTGCGCGCCGGCGGCGCCGAGGCGGAATTCCTGGCGCTCGAATCCCCCCAGGGCCACGACGCCTTCCTGGTGGACATCGCCCGCTTCGGCCCCGCCATCGGCGGTTTCCTCGCCAGGCTCTGAAAGCAAAAGACCCGCCGTGGCGGGTCTTTTGGTACCGGTGATAGGACTCGAACCTACACGCCATCGCTGGCAAGGGATTTTGAGTCCCCCGCGTCTACCATTCCGCCACACCGGCACGTGGGCGCGGTGATTATAGCCTAGGCGGCCTCGTCCAGCCCCAGCTGGCGGGCGGCGCGGGTGTACCACTCGCCCTGGTCGGGGTGGAACATGGAGCAGCAGGTGAGCGCGCGCTTGTAGATGTGCAGCGAGACCGCCACGCCGCTGGCGCTCGGGTTGCGGATGGTGTGGTACTCGTGCGGCGGGATCAGGCTGCCCGCCGACCCGACGCCGGCGATGTTGGTGCCCACGGCCTCGAAGCGGAAACGCTCGCCGTCCTGCTCGCGCAGCTCATACTGGGTGATCTCCAGCTGGCCGTGCCAGACGCCTTCCACGCACCACAGGCCCGAATGGTCGTGGATCAGCGTGCCCTGCCCCGGGCCCCAGGTCATGGCGACCACGCTGTAGCCGCTCTCTTCGCAGCGGTAGAGCTCGCGGCGGGCGTAGTGGTCCGCCACCGGTTCGAGCACGCAGGCCGGCAGTTGCACCGCCTGGGTGCGGATGAGTTCGGCCAGGCCGTTGCGGATGCGGGTGGTGGTCTCGCGCTCGCAGCCGGTGGCGACGGCGTCGTCGATCATCGCGAACAGCTGGCGACAACCCGGGAAATCTAGGGCCTGCATGGCGGCACCATGTGTCGGGAACGTGAAAGCAGTCTACCAGCGTCGCCCCGGGGCGGTTTGCGCGCCGTCAACCGCGCGCCCAGGGCCACCAGCCGCGGCCGCTGCGGGCGTAGCGGTCGGCAGCCTGTTCGAAGCGGTTGCGGTGGCTGATGCCGCCGCAGGCGAAATANNGAAATACAGCGGCAGGAACAGCGGCCCCAGCGCCAGCGCCTGGTAAACGTGGGCGCGCTCGTGGTCACCCAGCCGCACGGTCTCGTCGCGGCCGCCGCGGGCGGCGCAGGCGTAGGTGACCGTGCTCTCGTCCAGCGACTGGCCGGTGTGCAGGATCACGTTGCCCAGGGTCAGCGCCCCGCCCGGGCCCCAGGGGTAGCGGTGGAACACCAGGGCGGCGTCGGACCAGCGCGGCCGGGCGCCAAAGGGCAACGCCACCAGCCCCGCCAGCAGCCCGGCCAGGCTCAGCGGGCTGGCCCAGGCCACGCCCAGGGCCACCACCAGCGCGAGCGCGGCCCGGCGCAGGGGCTCAGCCGCCCCCGCCCCAGATCAGGCGGGACAGGGCCTCGGCGCTTTCGTCGTCGAGCTGGGTGGAGGTGTGGGTCATGGAATTGATGGCCCAGCAGGCGTCCTCGTCGGCGGCGCGCACCGGATCGCGCAGCACCGCTTCGAGCCGGCGGCCGAAATCGCCCGGGTAGGCTTCGCCGAGGTGGCGCAGGGCGCGCTGGCTGACTTCCTTGTCCACGCGCACCGCCGGCGCGCCGTGCACCTCGGCCTTGAGCGCCTTGAGGTAGAAGTCGAGGAAGTTGCGGTGGTGCCGCGCCGGCAGCCGTTCGAAGGCGTCGCGCACGTCCTGGCCCAGTTCGGGGTCGAAGTCGTCGGCCGGGCGGATCAACTTTGCACAGCTGGCCTCGGGCAGGCGCGGGATGACCGCCGCCATCGCGCGGGTGGCGTTGACCAGGGTGCCGGCGTCCAGCGACTGCGCGCCACGCGCCAGGGCCAGCTTGAGCTCGGCGTACAGGCCCTTGCTGGTGAAGGTGCCGGCGAATCGCTCGCGCACCTTTTCATCGGCGTTGGCGGCGTCCACGAAGGCCTGGTGCTGCGCATGCAGTTCCGACGAGGGCGGATAGGGGTTGCTGAACTGGCCGGTGCTCACCCGCACCAGCGGCCGGTCGGACAGGAAGGCCTTGTGCAGCACGGCGCCAAGCACCACCAGCACGACAAGCACCAGCAGGTTCTTCATCCACGTTTTCCTCGTCGGGCTCCCCGGCCCGGGCGGTCGCGATGCTAACACCGTCACCTTGTCCCCTCCCGGGGCGTCTGACAGGCTAGGCCGCATACCGAAGGACGAACACCGATGCCCATGCAGGACACCCCCGAGACCGACACGTCGCCGACCGCCCTGCCCAAGCGCACCACGCCCACCTGGGAGATGGAGTTGCTGCTCTCGGGCGCCACGGTGTTCGCGATGTTCCAGGCCACGCAGGCGATGACCGAATGGGGCAGCGGCCTGATCCCGCGGCTGGCCGAAAACCCGCGCATGATCTTCGGCGTGCTGTTCACCTACGGCAACAGCGCCCTGACGCTGCTGACGATGACGTTCGCGCTGCACCTGATGCTGCGCGCCTGGTGGGTGGCGCTGGTGGGCGTTGATTCGGTGTACCCGGGCGGCCCGCGCTTCGAGCGCCTGCGCGGCGGGCCGATCCACCGCGCGCTGATGATTCGCCGCTGGAAGCCGATCCCCGAGCGCGTGGAGGCCACCGACAACCTGGCCACCACGGTGTTCGCGCTGGGCATTTCGCTGGCGATGATCCTGGTGCCGATTTCCGTGCTGGTGTCGGTGCTGTTCCTGCTGGCAATGCTGGTGGGCTGGATGCTCGACCGGCCCGACGACACCGCCACCCTCTTCGCGCTCCTGTCGGCGGCCACCTTCCTGCCGCTGCTGCTCGCCGCCATCGTGGACAAACAACGCGGCGACAAGCTGGCGTCCGACAGCTGGCTGCGCCGCGCCTGCGAAAGGACCCTGGGGTTCTACTCGCGCGTCGGCATGGGCCGCGATTCCAACCCGATGGTGGCGGTGTTCCAGACCCACGTCGGCGAGAGGAAGGGCATGGCCGTGGTGTTCGTGGTGATGCTCGCCGGCATGCTGGGCAGCACCGCTGGCCTGGCCCTGACGCGCAACCAGTTCGGCCTGGGCAGCTACGCCGCTTTCCCGACGCCGCAGCGCGGCATGGCCGACAGCGTGGACGGCCGCAACTACGCCTCGATGCACGAGCCGGGCGTGATCCCGGCGTCGCCCTTCGTGCCGGCGCCGGTGGCCAAGGGCGACTACCTGGCGCTGGTGGTGCCCTACGTGCCGGCGCTTCACGGGCGGCTGTTCGCGGAGTGCAAGGGCGACGCGCCGGAGAACGAGCACGATGCGGACGAGCGCGAACGACGGCGCGAGCTGCTGGCCTGCGTGGCCGCCGGCTTCACCGTGACGCTCGACGGCCAGCCCGCGCCGCCGCCACAGTGGTACGCCGACCCGCGCCGCGACCTGCGTGGCCTGCTCTACATGCTGCCGGTGGCCACGCTGGCGCCCGGCCGGCACGAGCTGGCCGTGATGCCGCCGAAGCCCGGCGACGAGAGGGCGCAGGACGAGCACGTCACCCTGCCGTGGGTGATTCCCTTCTGGCGCTGATCAGGCTTCGCGCGCCGGGTCGCCCAGCGAGAGCGAACCGAGCAGCACGCCGGCCTGGGTGCGGTTGCGCACGCCCAGCTTTTCGAAGATGGCGCTCATGTGCGCCTTCACCGTGCGCTCCTGGATACCCAGCTCGTCGGCGATCTGCTTGTTGAGCCGGCCCTCGGCCACGCGCGTGAGCACCTTGAACTGCTGCGGGCTGAGCGTGGCCAGCCGGGCCGCCGTTTCGCGGTCGCCGGGTTCGGGCGAGGCGCTGGCCACGGCCTCGCGCAGCGTCGGCGGCAGCCATTCCTCGCAGGCGAGCACGGCGCGCAGGCCGGCCTGCAGCTCGGCCAGGTCGGCGCGTTTGGTCAGGTAGCCGGCGGCGCCGTAGGCCAGCGCGCGGCGGATGGTGGCCGGGTCTTCGTGCGCCGAGATCATGGCCACCGCCACGCCAGGGTGTTCGGCGCGCAGCGAGGCCAGGCCGACCAGGCCGTGGCTGCCGGGCATGTGCAGGTCGAGCAGCACCAGGTCGGTGTCGGGGTACAGCGCGAGCGCGGCCTGGACGCCGGGCAGGTTCTCGGCCTCGGAAATCTCCGCCTCGGGCAACACGCCGCGCACCGCCTGCGTCAGCGCCAGGCGGTACAGCGGGTGGTCGTCGGCGATCAGCAGTCGCGTCATCAGACAACTTTACGTGAAGCCAGCGAACCAGGTTCATTTTCCGCCCNNGGGCGGAAAATGAACCTGGTTCGTGGCTACTGCGAGGTCCAGCCGCCGTCGACGGGGATGGCGGCGCCGGTGAGGTTGTGCGCTTCGGGGCGGCACAGGAAAACCACGGTGGCGGCGATGTCCTCGGGCAGCGACATGCGGCCGCTGGGCTGCTTCTCGGCCAGCAGCGCGCGCACGCCGGCGTCGCGGTCGCCGCCGTGCTCCGCGGCACGCGCGGCGACCTGCGGTTCGATCAGCGGCGTTTCCACCCAGCCGGGGCACACGCAGTTCACCGTCACGCCGCCGCTGGCGCGGCTGCCGGCGCCGGCGGCCTCGAGCGCGGCCACCTTGCTCAGGCCCACCAGGCCGAACTTGCTGGCCACGTAGGGCGACTTGTTCACCGACGCCACCAGGCCGTGCACCGAGGCGATGTTCACCACCCGGCCGAAACCACGCGCGACCATGCCCGGCATCGCCAGGCGCATGGTGTGGAAGGCGGCGCTGAGGTTGATGGCGATCAGCTTGTCCCAGGTGGCGGCCGGCATCTCGCCGATCGGCGCGGTGTGCTGCACGCCGGCGCAGTTCACCAGCACGTCCACCGGGCCCCAGTCGGCCAGCGACCGCATCATCGATTCCACCGCGGCCGCATCCGCCAGGTCGGCGCCGAAATGGCGGGCTTCCGGCGCACCGGCGTCGCGCACCGCGGCGAGCGCGGCGGCCACCTGCTCCTCGCTGCCCAGGCCGTTCACCGCGATACGCGCGCCAGCTGCGCCCAACGCCCGGGCGATGGCCAGGCCGATGCCCGAGGTGGAGCCGGTGACCAGCGCCACGCGGCCGCGCAGGAAGGTGTCGCCCATGGCCTTGATCCTTGTTTCGTAAACGATTCCCCACCCTAGCAGGCGCGTGTTTCCGGCGCGTCGTACCAAGGTACGATGCCGGTCGCCGGCGCCATTGCTAAGGTCTGGCCATGAAAAGATCCCCCGCCCTGTTTCCGCTCGCCGGCCTCTCCGCCGCCCTCCTGCTGGCCGGCTGCGCCGGCGTCGCGCCCCGCGCGCCCGACCTCGAGGCGGGCCTCGACCTGAAAACCTACCGCGACGGCGACGACCTGCTCACCGCCGGCCTCGGCGAAGCCGGCCTTCGCAGCCCCGCCCCGCCCGCCTTCGCCAACCCCGACGCGCCCACTGCGCAGGAACTGCGCCGCCGCGCGGTGTGGACCAACTGGCGCGGCATCGCCGACCTCGCGCCCGGCGGCGGCTATGGCAGCGTCTACGGCCAGCTGTCGCCGGTGCCCGGCCGCGAATACCACGCCTTCGCGCGGTTGCCCGGCCGCAAGCAGCCGCACCGCGTGATGGTGCAGCTGCCCGACAGCTTCGATGCGCAGGCACGCTGCGTGGTGGTCGCCGCCTCGTCCGGCTCGCGCGGCATTTACGGCGCCATCGCCCTGGCCGGCGCCTGGGGCCTGCCGCGCGGCTGCGCGGTGGCCTACACCGACAAGGGCGCGGGCACCGGTTACGTGGACACCGCCGACGGCCGCGGCTTCGCGCTCGATGGCCAGCTGGCCGAGGCCGGCGAGCCGGTGGAATTCGCGGTCCCGCGCGCCGCGGCCAGCGACGGTTTCGCACCCATCGCGGTGAAACACGCGCACTCCGGCGACAACCCCGAGGCCGACTGGGGTCGCCATGTCGAGCAAGCCGCCGCAGTGGCGCTCCAGGTGCTCGAACTGGCGCACCCGCAGGCCGGCCCCTGGACGCACGACAACACCCGCGTGATCGCCGTGGGCGTATCGAATGGCGGCGGCGCGGTGCTGCGCGCGGCCGAGCTGCCGGGCGACACCTTCGACGCCGTGGTCGCCGTG
>DNNT01000031.1 GCA_003497545.1 Arenimonas sp.
GCGCTTGATCGGCGGCGGCGAACCGATGGCGCTGGTGGTCGGCAGCAACCACCCGGTGCTGGGCGGCAGCTACGCCCGGCTGGCCGGCGACCCGCAGGCCTGGCTGCTGGACGAAGACCTGGCGCCCGCGCGCGACCCCGCCGCCTGGCTCGACCGCCGCCTGGTCGACCTGCCGCTGGCGCGTATCGAACGCGTGCGCGTCTCGCCGGCCAGCGGCCGCGGTTTCCTGCTGGTGCGCCGGGACGGCGGCTTCGCGCTCGACGGCGCGGCGCGCGACTCCGACGCCGCCACGGCCACCGCCGGCACGGTCGAACAGCTGGCGCTGGACGACTTCGCCGCGGACGACGGCACGCCGGCCTCGGCGCAAACCACCGTGTTCGAAAGCGTGGACGGCGTGTCGCTCACCGTGGCCAGCTGGCAGGACGAGCGCGGCGTCTGGGCGCGGCTGTCGGTGGCGCTGGACCGCGACGCGGCCCTGGCCTGGTTCGCCAAGGCCGACGAAACCGCCGACCCGCCCGAGCAGCGCCTGGCCGCGCTCGAGGCGCAACTGGCGGAATGGCGGGAAGATTTCAGCGGGCGGCGTTTCCTGCTGCCGCCGCACAAGGCCGCGAACCTCTTGAAGTCGCGCGACGACTACCTGGAGTCGCCCTGATGTCCGCCGCCGTGCGCGCCCTGGCCGCCGCCGGCGCGCTGGCCTGCGGCCTGGCGGTGGCGCTGGGTGCCTACGCCAGCCACGGCCTGGACGGCGATAACGCCAAGCGCGCCGGGCTCGCGGCGCTGTTCGCCTTCGGCCACGGCCTGGCGCTGCAGTTGCTGCTGCGCGGTGAAGCGGGGCGGCTGCGGCTGGCGGGTGGTTCCGCCCTGCTGGCGGGCCTGCTGCTGTTCGCCGGCAGCCTGTGCGGCGCGGTGTTCTTCGGCTGGCCCACGGCGCTGGCGCCGGCCGGCGGATTGCTGCTGATGCTCGGCTGGCTGATCATCGCCGCCGACACCCTGCGCCGCTGAGGCCCGCCATGCCCCGTTATTCCCGCGGCTTCGACCTCGACACCGCCGCGGCGCACCTGCGCCGGCGCGACCGCAAGCTGGGCCGCTGGATCGACCGCATCGGCCCGCTCGAGGTCGGCGAGCGCTGGCGCAAGCGCTTCGACCCCACCGACGCGCTGGCGCGCGCCATCCTGTACCAGCAGCTTTCGGGCAAGGCCGCGGCCACCATCGTCGGGCGCGTCGAGGCCGCCATCGGCGCCGACAAGCTGCACGCCGACACCCTGGCCCGCATCGACGACGCCGGCCTGCGCGCCTGCGGCGTGTCCGGCAACAAGACCCTGGCCCTGCGCGACCTGGCCGCCCGCGCCGCCGCCGGCGAGGTGCCGTCCACGGCGGAAATGGCGCGCCTGCACGACCACGAAATCATCGAACGGCTCACCGCCGTGCGCGGCATCGGCCGCTGGACGGTGGAGATGATGCTGATGTTCCAGCTCGGCCGCCCCGACGTGCTGCCGGTGGACGACCTGGGCGTGCGCAAGGGCGCCCAGCTGCTCGACAAGCTCGAAGAAATGCCCAAGCCGCGCGAACTGGCCGAACGCGGCGAAACCTGGGGCCCGTACCGCACGCTGGCCGGCCTGTACCTCTGGCGCATCGCCGACTTCACCGCGCCGCAGAAACTGCCGGTCAAACGCTCGCAGGATTAGGCGCGGTCGGGCAAGTCGCCCAGTTTCGCGCCGGCCAGCGCCTGGTCGCGCCAGTGGTCGAGCAGGTTTTGCATGGTGCCGCGTTCCAGCGCCGCCTGCAGTTCCAGCGCGCGGTCCCGGCGTGCCTTCTCGTAGTCGCTGCCCTCGGGCACCTTCGGGCTGAGCCGCTCGCAGATCCACCACGGCCGGTCGTGTTCGCCGGCCCGCGCCATCGCCACGGCCAGCGCCAGGTCGCCAATGCCGTTGTTTGGATTGGCGAGGTAGGCGAAGACGTAAGCGCGCAGGTCGCGCACGCCATCCAGCCAGGGCAGGGCGGTGTCGCGCACCACGGCGGTGGCGCTGGCGATGGCGGCTGCCGCAGAGGCCTCGGTGCGGCCTTCCCAGGGCACGTACGGCACTTCCGGCCCGCGCTGGTGCGCGTGGCCTGCCTGCAGCGAATGCAGTTGGAAAAACGGGTCGCAGAGCAGGGCCACCGCGAACGACAGCGTGAAGGTCTGGCCGCCCGACCAGGAGCCCGCGAAGGACAGCACGTGCACCAGGTCGCCATGGCGGCGCAGGAAGACCTTGGGCTGGGCCCGGGTGAAACCCGCTTCGGCAAGAAGGGGAGCGAGCTGGCGCGTGATTTCCGCGCGCAGGAAATCCTTGGCCAAGTTCAGTCGTCCTTGCCGGCCGGGTGCCAGCACCAGTGCCAGGGTTCGTAGACGATGCCGTGCGGGTTGCCGCGCGGGTAGCTCATGGCAAACCCGAAGCCGTCGGCGTGTTCGCGCAGCCACGCGAAGGCGGGCGTGGCTTCGAAACTTTCCTCGGCCGGCGGCTCGCCGGGGCAACCGATGTCGATGGCTCNNCCAGGATCTGTTCCACCGTCAGCCCGCGCGCCAGCTTCCGTTCGAAGATGCCCAACTGGTAGGCATGGCTGCGGTAGCCGGAGATGGCTTCGAGCGCCACGCCGACGTCGCGCGCGACAGCCTGCATGCGCCGCCAGGCGCGCGCGGCCGGGGCCAGCAGCCACAGCGGGCGGCGGTAGCGGTCGAAGCCGGCGAACTCCAGGCGCGCGGGTTCGGCCACCAGCGGCAGGCCGGTGCGCTCGCCGTAGCGTTCGTCCAGGCCGAGCGCGGCGAGATGGTCAAGACCGAGACGGTCCGCGACATGCTGGGCCTGGCCGACCGCAGCCAGACCATCGC
>DNNT01000183.1 GCA_003497545.1 Arenimonas sp.
GTATTCATTCGCGACATCGAGACCAACCCGCGCCACCGCGCCATCGTGCGCACGATCACCAGCTTCGCCGACGAACTGGGCCTGGCCCTGACCGCCGAGGGCATCGAGACCCCGGCCCAGCGCGAGCGCCTGCGGGCCATCGGCTGCCAGTACGGGCAGGGGTATTTGTTCTCGCCGGCGCTGCCGGCCGAAGAGTTCGAGCAATTGCTCTCCGGGACCGCGCGCATCGTCGGTTGAGTCGTCTTCCGAGGCGCGGCGACGCCGTGCTAATTTGCCAATCAATTCCCGCGAGGTTTCCCCATGTCACGCGCCTTCAACTTCAGCGCCGGTCCGGCCGCGCTGCCCGAACCCGTGCTTCGCCAGGTCCAGGAAGAACTGCTGGAATGGCAGGGCGAGCGCGCCTCGGTCATGGAGGTCAGCCACCGCGGCAAGGCCTTCATCGACTGCGCCGCCGCCGCCGAGCGCGACCTGCGCGAGCTGATGGCGATACCGGACGACTATTACGTGCTGTTCCTGCAGGGCGGCGCCACCACGCTCTCGGCGCTGCTGGCCCTGAACCTGGCCGGCCCCGCGCAGGGCGCCGACTTCGTGCTCACCGGCCACTGGGGCGAAAAGGCGCTGGAGAACATGAAGCCCTCGCTCATGGCCCGCGTGGCCGCCAGCGCGAAGGACGGCGGCTACACGTGCATCCCCGACCGCGCCGGCTGGCAGCTGGACCCGAACGCCGCCTTCCTGCACTACACCCCGAACGAAACCATCCACGGCGTCGAATTCCACGACATCCCCGACGCCGGTGGCGTGCCGCTGGTGGCCGACGTGTCCTCGAACTTCCTGTCGCGGCCGATGGACGTTTCGCGCTTCGGCGTGCTCTACGGCGGCGCCCAGAAGAACCTCGGCCCCTCGGGCCTGGCCATCGCCATCGTGCGCAAGGACCTGCTGGGCAAGCACGGCCGCGAGCTGCCGCCGATCTTCGAGCTGCTCAACCAGGCCAAGAACGACTCCATGTTCAACACCCCGCCCACCTTCGCCTGGTACGTGCTGGGCCTGGTGCTGCAGTGGGTGAAGGCCCAGGGCGGCGCGGCCGCGATGGGCGAGCGCAACGGCCGCAAGGCGTCGCTGCTGTATTCGGCCATCGACGGTTCCGGCGGCTTCTATCGCAACACCGTGCAGCCGTCGGCGCGCTCGTGGATGAACGTGCCCTTCTTCCTGCCCGACGAGACCCGCGAGAAGGCCTTCCTGAAGGAAGCCGAGGCCGCGGGCCTGCTGGGCCTGAAGGGCCACCGCGCGGTCGGCGGCATCCGCGCCTCGATCTACAACGCCATGCCCGAGGCGGGCGTGCAGGCGCTCGTTGATTTCATGGCCGACTTCGCGCGGCGCCACGGCTGAGCCATGCCCAGTCGCAAGCCACCGCCGGGCAAGTCGCGCAAGCCGGCCGCCCCCAAGGCGCCGCCGGTGCTGTCGGAGGTGCGCGAGCGCATCGACGGCATCGACCGCCAGATCCAGGCGCTGATCGCCGAGCGCGCCCGCTGGGCCCACCAGGTCGGCAAGGCCAAGGGCCCGCTCAAGGCCGCGGTCGACTACTACCGCCCCGAGCGCGAGGCGCAGGTGCTGCGCCAGGTGCTCGACCGCAACGACGGCCCGCTCAGCGACGAAGTGCTGCTGCGGCTGTTCCGGGAAATCATGTCGGCCTGCCTGGCCCAGCAGGAGCCGCTCAAGGTCGGTTACCTCGGGCCCGAAGGCACCTTTTCGCAGCAGGCCCTGCACAAGCACTTCGGCCATTCGGCCAAGGGCCTGCCGCTGGGCAGCATCGAGGAGGTGTTCCAGGAGGTCGAGGCCGGGCATGCCGATTTCGGCGTGGTGCCGGTGGAGAACTCGGGGCAGGGCACCATCCAGTCCACGCTGGACATGTTCCTGACTTCGTCGCTGAAGATCTGCGGCGAAGTCGAACTGGCCGTGCACCAGTACCTGATGTCGCGAACCGGCCGGCTGGAAGACATCGAGCGGGTGTATTCGCACCCGATGTCCCTGGCCCAGTCCAAGGCCTGGCTGCGCCAGCACCTGCCCCGGGCCGAGAAGATCGCGGTTTCGAGCAATGCCGAGGCGGCCCGTCGCGCCCGCAATGCCGACGATTCGGCCGCCATCGCCGGCGAAAACGCGGGCCATGTGTACGGCCTCAAGTCCATCGCCGGGCCCATCGAGGACCGGCCGGACAACACCACGCGCTTCCTGGTGCTCGGGCGCGAACTGTTCCCGCCCAGCGGCCACGACCGCAGTTCGCTGCTGGTCTACGTGCGCGACCAGCCCGGCGCGCTCTACAACGTGCTCAGCCCGTTCGCGCGCCACGGCGTCAGCATGAACCGCATCGAGTCGCGCCCGGCGCACACCGGCCGCTGGCAGTACGCCTTCTTCATCGACGTCGGCGGCCACGTGCAGGACGGCCCCGTCGCCGACGCCCTGGCCGAACTGGGCGAATACGCCACCGACATCAAGGTCCTCGGGTCCTACCCGGTGGCGCTGCTCTGAGCATGGACGAGGCTGCCTTCGCCGCCCTGGCCCAGCCGGGCCTGCAGCGCCTGCGGGCCTACGACCCGGGCCTGGACCTGGTGGCGCTGCGCCGCGCGCATGCCGGCCTGGTCGAGCTGGGCTCGAACGAAAACAGCCTGGGCCCCAGTCCGTCGGCACGTGCCGCCGCGGCCACGGCGCTGGACGACGTCCACCGCTACCCGGATCCGCTGGGCGGCGACCTCAAGCGCGCCCTCGCGGCCCACCATGGCCTCGAACCGGCCCGCGTGCTGCTGGGCAATGGCTCGCACGAACTGCTGATGATGCTGGCCCAGGCCTTCGCCGGCCCGGGCCTGGACGTGGTGGCCTCGCGTTACGGTTTCGCCGTGTACGCATTGGCCGCGCAGGCAGCGGGGGCGCGCCTGGTGCTGGCCGAGGCCCTGCCGGCCAGGCACGCCATGGCCCGAGGCCACGACCTCGAAGCCCTGGCCGCCGCCATCACGCCGCAGACGCGCCTGGTCTACCTTGCCAACCCCAACAACCCCACCGGCACCTGGTTCACCGGCGCCGACTTCGAGGCTTTCCTGGCCCGGGTGCCGCGCACGACGCTGGTGGTGGTGGACGAGGCCTACCTCGAATACGTCACCGACCCGGCGCTGCCCTCCGCAGTGCGGCTGCTCCCGCGGTTCCCGAACCTGGTGGTCACGCGCACCTTTTCGAAAGCGCATGGCCTGGCCGGGCTGCGCGCCGGCTACCTGCTGGCCGCCCCGGGGTTGGTGGCGGTGATGGAGCGGCTGCGCGAGTCGTTCAACGTCAACGGCCCGGCGCTGGCGGCCTGCGAGGCGGCGCTGGCCGACACGGCCCATGTCGAGTACGTGCGCCGTGCCAACGCCGCCCAACGCGAGGCCCTGGCCGACGCACTGCTGGCGCGCGACTTGGCCGTGTCGCCGTCGCAAACCAATTTCCTGCTGGTGGATTTCAGGCGCGACGCCGCGCCGGTCGAAGCCGGCCTGGTCGCGCGCGGCGTGGTGCCGCGGCCCATGGGGGGTTACGGCCTGCCCACCTGCCTGCGCCTGACCGTGGGCACGCGCGAGGAAAACCGCCGCCTGCTGCAGGCGCTCGACGAGGTGCTGGCATGAGCGCCGCGCCGCTCGACTGGCTGGCCGGGCAGGGTAGTGCGCTCACCGGCGAAATCACCGTGCCGGGTGACAAGTCGGTTTCGCACCGCGCGGTCATGCTGGCGGCGATCGCCGAGGGGGAATCGTCGGTCGAAGGTTTCCTCGAAGGCGAGGACACCCGCGCCACCGCCGCCATCTTCGGCCAGCTGGGCGTGCGCATCGAGGCGCCCAGCCCGAGCCGGCGCCAAATCCACGGCGTCGGCCTGCATGGGCTGCGCGCCGCCGCGGGGCCCCTCGACTGCGGCAACGCCGGCACCGGCATGCGCCTGCTGGCCGGGCTGCTGGCGGGCCAGGCCTTCGACAGCGAACTGATGGGCGACGCCTCGCTTTCGCGCCGGCCGATGGGCCGCGTGATCGAACCGCTGCGGCGCATGGGTGCCCGCATCGAGGCGCGCGAGGGCGGGTTGCCGCCACTTAGAATTCACGCGAGCAATGGGTTGCAAGCCATTGATTATGAATTACCTGTTGCCAGTGCGCAGGTGAAGTCGGCGGTGCTGCTGGCGGGCCTGTATGCCCGCGGCGAAACCGTGGTGCGCGAACCGCACCCCACCCGCGATTACACCGAACGCATGCTCTCGGCCTTCGGCTGGCCGGTGCACTTTTCGCCCGGGCTGGCGCGGCTCGAGGGTGGCCACCGCCTGCGCGGTACCGACGTGGGTGTGCCGGCCGATTTTTCCTCGGCCGCGTTTTTCCTGGTCGCCGCCTCGCTGGTGCCGGGCTCCGACCTGTTGCTGCGGCGGGTCGGCATGAATCCGCGCCGCACCGGCCTGCTGGCCGCGCTGCGCCTGATGGGCGCAGATATCCACGAANNCCTGCGCGTCCGCCACGCCCGCCTGCGTGGCATTGCCGTGCCCGAGGCCCTGGTGCCGGACATGATCGACGAGTTCCCGGCGCTGTTCGTGGCCGCCGCGCTGGCGGAGGGAGAAACCCGGGTCAGCGGCGCCGCCGAGCTGCGGGTGAAAGAGTCCGACCGCATCGCGGTCATGGCCTCGGCGCTTCGTGCGCTGGGTGCCGACATCACCGAAACCCCCGACGGCGCCCTCATCCGCGGCGGCCGCCTGGCCGGCGGGCAGGCCGACAGCCACGGCGACCACCGCATCGCCATGAGCCATCTGGTGCTGGGTCTGGCGGCCGTCGAAGCCGTCACCGTCGACGAGCCCGGCATGATCGCC
>DNNT01000038.1 GCA_003497545.1 Arenimonas sp.
TGGTGGACGCCGGACAGTCCACCACGGCCGGAGCCGGCTGCCAAGCCGGTTCAATCCTCGTCGTGGCGGGGTTTGTAGGCTTCGACGAGCTGCTTCTGCACCTGCGCCGGCACCGGTTCGTAGTGGCTGAACTCCAGGTCGTAGCGTCCGCGGCCGGCGGTGGCGCCCTTCAGCTCGGCGGCATAGTCGCCCAGCTCCGACAGCGGCACCTGCGCCTTGACCACGATCTCGCCACCGCGGACGGAATCGGTGCCGTTGATCCGTGCGCGCTTGCTCGACAGGCCGCCGCTGATGTCGCCCATGTGCTGCTCGGGCGCGGTGACCTGCAGCTCGGCGATCGGCTCCAGTACCTGCGGCCGCGCCTTGCCGATCGCATCCAGGAACGCCTTCTTGCCTGCCGCGACGAAGGCGACTTCCTTGCTGTCCACTGGATGGTGCTTGCCGTCGTAGACGATCACCCGCACGTCCTGCATCGGATAACCGGCCACCGCGCCGCCGGACAGGACTTGGCGCACGCCTTTCTCCACCGCCGGCAGGAACTGGCCCGGGATGGTGCCACCCTTCACTTCGTCCACGAACTCGAAGCCGGCGCCGCGCGGCAGCGGCTCGACGCGCAGGAACACCTCGCCGAACTGGCCGGCGCCGCCGGTCTGCTTCTTGTGCCGGTGGTGGCCCTCGGCCGGCGCACCGATGGTTTCGCGGTAGGCGATGCGCGGCGGCCGCGTCACCACGTCCACGCCGTAACGCTCGCGGATGCGTTCGAGCATCACCCGCAGGTGCAGCTCGCCCAGGCCGCGCACCACGGTTTCGTTGAGCTCGCCGTTGTGCTCGACGTGGAAACCCGGGTCTTCCTCCGCCAGCCGGTGCAGGGCCGTGGCCAGCTTCTGCTCCTGGCCGCGGGTGGCCGCTTCAATCGCCAGGCCGAACATGGGGCGCGGGAAATCCAGCGGCCGCAGGCGGATGTCGTCCTCGTCGTGGCTGTCGTGCAGCACGGCGTCGAAGTGGATCTCGTCCACCTTGGCCACCGCGGCGATGTCGCCCGGGATGGCCTGCGTGATTTCCACGTGCTCCTTGCCCTGCAGCCGGAACAGGTGGCCCACCTTGAAGGGCTTGCGGCCGTCGTCCACGAACAGCTGGCCGTCCTTGCGCACCGTGCCCTGGAAGACCCGGAACACGCTGAGCTTGCCCACGAACGGGTCGTTGATGATCTTGAAGACGTCGGCGATGACGTGCGCGTTCGCATCGGGCGTGGCGGTGATGGGCTGGCCGTTCTTCTCGAACGGCGGCGGGTTGCCTTCGAGCGGGTTGGGGAAGAGTTTTTCCGCCAGGTCCAGCAGCTCCTTCACGCCGGCGCCGGTGCGCGCCGACACGAAGCACACCGGCACCAGGTGGCCCTCGCGCAGGCACTGTTCGAAGGCGTCGTGCAGGGCCTGGCCGCTCAGGCCCTCCTCGCCGACCTCGAGGTAACGCTCCATCACCTGCTCGTTGATCTCGACCACCTGGTCGACGATGCGCTGGTGCGCTTCCGCCACCGGGCCCAGGTCGGAATCACCGCCGGGGTTGAAGAAGCAGTCCACGACCCGCGTGCCCTTGCCGGCAGGCAGGTTGATGGGCAGGCACTCGGGTCCGAAAGCTTCGCGCAGTTCTTCGAGCAGCGCGGGCAGGTGGCCCGGGTCGATGTCCATCTTGTTCACCACCAGCACGCGGCACAGGTTGCGCGCGCGGGCGTAGTCCATCATGCGGCGGGTGCCGTATTCGACGCCGGTGGCGGCATTGACCACCACGGCAACGGTTTCCACCGCGGAAAACGCCGACAGGGTCGGTCCGCGGAAATCGGCGTAGCCGGGCGTGTCGATGAGGTTGACGTGGATGCCGGCGTGGTCGGTGCTGGCGATGGCGGTGTTGAGCGAGTGCCCGCGCGCCTTTTCCATGGGGTCGTAGTCGGACACGGTGGTGCCGCGTTCGAGGCTGCCTGCCGCCTGGATCGCGCCGCCGGCATGCAACAGGGCTTCGAAGAGGGTGGTTTTGCCGGCGCCCGGGTGGCCTGCCAGGGCCACGTTGCGGATGGTTTGCGTGGTGTAGGACATGAGGCCGTCTCTCCCTGGGTGAGGGTGGATAGGCCGTCATGGTCGGCGGCGCGATGGCGCTGCCTTCGGTCGTTTTCGCGCGACCGCGCGTCGGTCATGGCGGAAGCCCGGCCGCGGCCGGGGCACCTAGCCTTCCACCGCCGGCCGCCCGGGTCAACTGGCGGCGGCGGGCGGGCTCAGCGGGCCGCGCTGGCGGCGCGTTCGACCGTGTCGCGGATGGCCGCCAGGCGCGGTTCNNCTCGGCGTGCTTGCGCCACTTGTCCGGCGCCGGCGTGCTGAGCGTGTAGCGCGAGAGCGGCAGCACGCCGCCCAGGTCGCGGTCCCAGCCCCAGCCGGCCCAGGCGCCCAGGCGCTCGACGGTGGCCTGCGGCGCGGCCAGGAAGGCGTCGTGGTCCACCGCCGTCCACTCGTGCTGGCCCAGGGCCTGCAGGTCGTCGAGCAGCACGCGGGTGGCGGTATTCCACTGCGCCGCCACGATGTCGGCCAGCGGCCTGCCCGACAGTTCGCGCCAGCCCGGCGTGAGCAGGAAGGACCAGGGCAGGCCCTGCCAGCCGGGCAGGTTCGGGTACATGACGAAACGGCCGGAGTTCCAGCCTTCGATCATGCTGGCCAGCACCTGGCGCGGATCGCGGTGCAGGTAGATGAAGCGCGCGCCGGGGAACACCGCCTTCAGGAAGGGGATGCGCAGGGCGTTCTTCGGGGTTTTTTCCAGCAGACGCACCGGCGCGTCGCCGGGGGCGTGGCCCTCGCGGTCGCGCAGCGCGTCGAAGAAACGCTGGCGCAGCAACGCGGCGGTTTCCGGCGTGGCGTCTTCGGCCAGCAGGCGGTTGGAATCGTGGCCGCGCTGCGAGGGCGCCAGGCCCGGCACGCCTTCGATCAGCGCATGGCTCTCGTCGCCGATGGTGAACACGCCGGGCGCGCCCACCAGGGTTTCGAACAGCAGCGTCGAACCCGAGCGCGGCGGGCTGACGATGAACACCGGGCGGTCGAAGCTGGCCTCGCTGGCGGCGCGGCGCTTCGGCGCGGCGGCCGCGGCCTGGGCCGGGGCGTCGCCGTGCACGTCCTTGCGCGCCACCAGGTTGGGCGCGCCGTCGTCGGACAGCGCCACGCCGAACACCAGCATGTCGAGCATGTGCATCAGGCCTACTTCGTTGCGCAGGCCGATTTCGCCGGCGCCGCGGGCCAGCGCGTCGGCGCGGCCCTGGTCGAGCAGGGCGCGGTAGCGCGGCCAGCCCGCCTCGCGTTCGCCGAAGGCCGACCACAGCCCGTGCCAACGCCGGGCGAACTCCAGCAGGCCCTGCTGCACCACCGGCAGGCGCGGGCTGGGCACGCACTCGCCGAGCAGGAACACGAAGTGCTCGCGCACCTCCCAGGGCGTCATCACCACCGGCGCGTTGACGCTTTCGAAATCGATGGCCACGTCGCCGCGCCCGGGCAGCGGCACCGGGCGCGGCTGCCAGCCGGGGACCACGCGGCCGGCGGGGCGGCCCTGCGCCACCAGGTCCCAGAAGCCGNNGCCGGCGCCGCCGACGGTGTCGGCCACCAGGTGGATGCGGGTGCGGTCGTTTTCGTTCATCACCCGGTGCCGGCGCCAGGTGTCGAAGATCCAGCATTCGCCGGCGGCCATGTTGATCTCGGCTTCGCCGGCCTGGAAGCGCACGTCGGGCGTGGTGGTGATCGGCACGTGCACGCGCATGCGTTCGCGCCAGTAGTAGTTGGTGTCCACGTGCGCGGTCACTTCGGCCTGGCCGGAGAGGCGCATCAGGCGCGAGCGGCCCCAGGTGGCGCCGAGCGCGGCCAGCACTTCCTTCAGGCGCGGCAGTTGTTCGAGCACCGGCGTCGGGCGCATTTCGCCGGCCAGGTCGTCGTTGTCGGGTTCGCCGTTCCGGGCCACCAGGGTGAGCGCGCTGTTGCCCGGCAGTTTGTTGGGGTGCGGGCGCCAGTGCGATTCGTCGACCTGGGCGATTTCGTGCGCCAGCGCGTCGGCGTCGAAGGACACCGGCAGCTGGAGGAAGGGGACCTGGAGTTTCATGCGTCCATGGTACCGGCCGGGTCGGCGGGCGGCCAATTCCGGTGGGCGTACACTGCGGCTCCGGCCGCGTCGCGGCCTTCCACGGGAGCACGACCATGGGATTCAAGCGCCACGCCACCGCCCACTGGGAGGGCGACCTCAAGACCGGCCAGGGCCGCATGAGCACGCTCCAGAGCGGCCTGTTCGAAGGCACCCGCTATTCGTTCAACACCCGCTTCGGCGAAGAGAAGGGCACCAACCCCGAGGAGCTGCTGGCCGCCGCACATGCCGGATGTTTCAGTNNCCAACCCCGAGGAGCTGCTGGCGGCCGCGCATGCGGGCTGCTACTCGATGGCATTGGGTTTCATCCTGCAGAACGCCGGCCACGTCGCCACCCGCATCGACACCCGCGCCGACGTGCAGATGGAAACCACGCCGGGCCCGCATGCCACCGGCGTGCACCTCACGGTGACGGCTTCGGTGCCCGGCATCGGCGCCGACCAGTTCGCCGCGATCGCCAACGATGCCAAGGAAAACTGCGTGATCTCCAAGGTGCTGGGCATCCCGGTCACGCTGGACGCGCGGCTTGTCTGAGCGGACGTGCGGCGCCGTGTTCGTGCACGGCGCCGGTGGTGGCGGCTGGGAATGGGCGGCGTGGTGCCGGGTGTTCGCGGCGGCGGGCTGGGACGCGCTGGCGCCGGATCTGCGGCCCGCACCGGCCGGCCTGGCCGCGACCACGCTCGCCGACTACGCGGCGCAGGTACAGGGCTGGGTGGCCGCCGCGCCGCGGCCGCGCGTGCTGGTGGGCGCCAGCTTGGGCGGCCTGCTGGCGGCCATGGCCGCCGACGCCGCCGACGCGCTGGTGCTGGTGAATCCGTTGCCGCCGGNNGGTGGTGCCCTGGGGCCGCACGGCGTCGCTGGCCGGCACGCGGCGGGCTATGCCCGATGCCGACGACGTGGCCGCGCTGCAGGCCTTCCGCCGCTGGCGCGACGAGTCCGGCCGCGTGCTCGCCGAAGCGCGCGCCGGCGTGGCGCTGGCCAAACCACGCGTGCCCGTGCTGGTGATCGCCTCAGACGGCGACGACGACGTGCCGCCGGCGACTTCCGCCGCGCTGGCGGCGGACTGGGAGGCCACGTTCCGGCGCGTGCCCGGCAGCCACGTCGGCCCGCTGCTGGGCCGCCAGGCCCCTGCGCTGGCGGCGGAGGTACTCCGATGGCTGAACGCCGCTGTCGGCGTCGCCGGAATTCAGCACCCGTTGGGCGCCCCGGCCTGAGCATCGGCCCACGCCATCCCGGCGTCCGGAGCCTGCCATGAAGCGTGTTGTCGTTCCCTGCCTTGCCCTCGGCCTGGCCTTCGCCGCGACCGCGGCCTTCGCCCAGGACGGCTATTACGACGATTACGAGCGCGGCTATGACGCCGGCTACGAGGAACCGGCCTACGCGCCGTACGAAACCTACGGCCGCGAGGGTGGCGCCGCCACCGACATGGCGCGCGTGCTCAGCGTGGACCCGATCGTCGAGCCCGCGCGCGAAGTGCGGCGCCAGGAATGCTGGCGCGAACNNCCGCGTTACGCCTACGAAGAGCGATACGAGCGCGACGAGTACTACACCCCGCGCCGCACCAGCGGTGGTGGCGCGGTGCTGGGCGCCATCGTCGGCGGCGCGCTGGGCAACACCGTGGGCGACGGCGATGGCCGCCGCGCCGCCACGGTGGTGGGTGCGGTGGTGGGCGGTGCCATCGGCAACGACATCGAGCGCAACGGCGCCCGTCGCGACGACCGCTACTACCGCCAGGCCCGCTACTCGCGTCCCGTCGAAGTCGAGCGCTGCCGCGTGGTCACCGACGTCGAGCACGAGGGCCGCGTCGTCGGCTACCGCGTGGCCTATGAATACGCCGGCCGCGTCTTCCACACCACCACCGACTACCATCCGGGCGACCAGCTGCGCGTGCGCGTGGACGTGACCCCTGAAGGCTGAGTGCCCGGCGCTGGTGTGCGTGGAAGTAGAAGGGGCCTGCGGGCCCCTTCACTTTTTCCCGGCCCGGGTAGCGGTTAGGGTAGTGGCCTTCCCGGGGAGTCCACCATGCGCCAAACCTGCCTTGCCCTTGCCCTCTCGCTGGCCGTCGCCCTGCCGGCTTCCGCGGCCACGCACCTGCTGACCGCCGCGCGCATCCACACCGGCGACGCCGGTCGACCCGTGGCCGAGGCCATGGCCTGGGACGATGAGGGCAAACTGCTCGCGCTGGGCAGCGCGGAAGAATTGCGCCAGCGCTTCCCGGGCGCGCGCGAACACGCGCAGCCCGGCACGGTGGTCATCCCGGGCCTGATCGACGCCCATGCTCACGTGATGGGCCTCGGTTTCGCCCTGCTGCGCGCCGACCTGGTGGACGCGGCCAGCAAGGAGGAAGTGATCGCGCGGCTCAAGGCCTTCGAGGCCACGCTGCCGCCGGGCGCCTGGCTGCTGGGCCGCGGCTGGGACCAGAACGACTGGCCCGGCAAGGCTTTCCCCACCGCCGCCGACCTCGACGCCGCCTTCCCGGCGCGCCCGGTCTGGCTCGAGCGCGTGGACGGCCATGCCGGCTGGGCCAATTCCGCCGCGCTGCGCGCCGTGACCCGCGATCTTTCGGGCGACTGGCAGCCGGAAGGCGGCCGCATCCTGCGCGATGCCCAGGGCAAGGCCACCGGCGTGTTCATCGACACCGCCGCCGCGCTGGTGGACGCCGTGGTGCCCGCGCCCGATGACGCACTGCGCGCCGAGGCCCTGGAGCGTTCGCTGGCAGCCGCCGCCAAACACGGCCTGACCGGCGTGCACGACATGGGCGTGTCGCTGGCCGACCTGGCGCTGATGCGCCGCTTCGCCGACCAGGACCGGCTGCCCCTGCGCATCCGCGCCTACGCCGACGGTGACGCCGCCGCGCTCGAAAGGCTTTGCGTGATGGGCCCTTACGAACACCCGAAAGGCCGCCTGGCCATGCGCGGCGTGAAGTTCTACGTGGACGGCGCGCTGGGCAGCCGCGGCGCCGCGCTGCTGGAGGATTACAGCGACGAGCCGGGCCACCGCGGCCTGCTGGTCACCGAGCCGGCGGCTTACGCGGCGGCGGTGGCGAAGGCGCGCGAATGCGGCATCCAGCCGGCCAGCCACGCCATTGGCGACCGCGGCAACCGCATCGTGCTCGACACCTACGAGAAAGTGCTGGGCGAGGCCGCCGGCGGCGACCACCGCTGGCGCGTCGAACACGCGCAGGTGGTGCACCGCGACGACCTGGCGCGTTTCGCCGCGCTGAAGGTGGTGGCTTCGATGCAGCCCACGCATGCGACGTCCGACATGCCCTGGGCCGAGGCGCGCATCGGCAAGGAGCGGCTTCACGGCGCCTACGCCTGGCAGCGCCTGCGCGCGCTGGGCGTGCCGCTGGCCCTGGGTTCGGACTACCCGGTGGAATCGGTGGACCCGCGCCTGGGCCTGTATTCGGCGGTGACCCGCCAGGATCGCGACGGCCAGCCGCCCGGCGGCTGGCTGCCCGACCAGCGCCTGACGCCGGAACAGGCCCTGCACGGCTTCACCGCCGGCGCCGCTTTCGCCGCGTCCGACGAGGATCTCGTGGGCCGACTCGCCCCCGGCATGGCCGCCGACTTCGTGGTGCTTGATGCCGATCCGTTCGTGGTCGCGCCTGCGGCGCTGCCCGAGCTCAAGGTGCTCTCGACCTGGGTCGACGGCCGCCCCACCTACACCGCCGACTAACCCACCCCCTCGAAAATGGGGTCAGAGAACATATTTGTTTTAAACAAATATGTTCTCTGACCCCATTTTTTCTACCAGGTGAGGGTGCCTTGGACGACGGTCTGGACCTGGCCGCCGGACCAGACTTCGCCCTCGGCGTCGACCTGCAGTTCAAGGCGGGCATCGTGGCCGACCTCGCGGCCCTGGCTGACGACGTAGCGGCCGTCGGCGTTCGGCAGCGCGCCGGAATGGCTGAGCCAGGCGGCCAGCGTGGCGTTGGCGGCGCCGGAGGCGGCGTCTTCCACCTGGGCCGGCTGGCCGACGAAGGCGCGCACGGCCAGGTCGTAGTCGCGGCCGGTGCAGCGCGCGAACACGCACAGGCCCATCGCCTCGGACTCTTTCGCCAGCGCCGAGATCGCGTCCCAGGGCGGCGACAGCGTGCGCAGCGTGGTTTCGTCGCGCAGCTCGGCGATCCACCAGCGGCGGCCGCCGTCCATCAGCACCGGGGGCAGGGCGCCCAGCGAAATGCCGGCCAGCACCGGCGCCAGGCGGGGATCGGCCGGGCTGCCCGTTTCCAGTACCCGGGCGCGCGGGGCACGCACGCTGAGCCGGCGCGCCGGGCCCTCGCCCTGCACCTGGATGGGCAGCAGGCCGACGGCGCATTCCTGCACCAGGCGGCCGTCGCGCGGGGTGGCCAGGCCGGCTTCCAGCACGGCGTGCGCGCTGCCGATGCTCGGGTGCCCGGCGAACGGCACCTCGCGGCGCGGGCTGAAGATGCGCAGGCGGTAGCTGGCCTCCGGCGTGGTCGGCGGCAGCACGAAGGTGGTTTCCGGCAGGCGCGTCCAGCGGGCTATGGCCTGCATGGTGGTGTCGTCGAGGCCGGCGGCGTCGAGCACCACGGCCAGCGGGTTGCCGTCGCCCGGGCGGGCGGCGAAGACGTCGAGTTGTACGAAGGAGCGTGGCATTGCGGGGCTTCCTGCCCAAGGGAGGCGAAAGCGTATCAGCCTGCTCCTGAACTCGGTGTCGGCGGGCTTCGTTTACACTCACCGGGCTTGCGCGCCCGACGCGCCGGCGCCCCCCAGACAGAACCCTGACCATGACCCCAGCCGCACCCGCCGCCGGTGCCGTCGCACCGGACTGGATCGTCCTCAAGTTCGGAGGCACCAGCGTGTCCCGACGACCCCGTTGGGACACGATCGGCGCGCTGATGAAACGGCGCGCGTCCGAAGAGGGCGCGAAAGTACTGGTGGTGGTGTCGGCCGTCTCGGGCGTCACCAACGAACTGCAGGCGGTCTGCGACGGCCACGCCGACGCGGCCGCCACCCGTGCGCGCCTCGAGGCCCTGGCGCAGCGCCACCGCGCTTTCTGCGCCGACGAACTCGGCCTCGACCCCGACACCGTGCTCGGCGAACGCCTGGCCGCGCTGCGCGCCCTGGCCGACGACCCGCGCCGCGCCGCCGGCGAGCTGGCCTGGCAGGCCGAAGTGCTGGCCCAGGGCGAACTGCTCTCGTCCACGCTCGGCGTGGCCTACCTGCGCTCGCAGGGCCTGGACGTGGGCTGGACCGATTCGCGCGACTGGCTGCAGGCCCGCGGCCTGCCCAACCAGAACGCCTGGAGCCGGCACCTCTCGGCCTCCTGCGATTACGAAGGCGACGCCGCGCAACGCGCCCGCTTTGCCGCCGCCGGCCCGGCGCTGCGCATCGCCCAGGGTTTCATCGCCCGCGCCGAGGACGGCGGCACCGCCATCCTCGGCCGCGGCGGCTCCGACACCAGCGCGGCGTATTTCGGCGCGCTGGTCGGCGCCCGCCGCGTCGAGATCTGGACCGACGTGCCCGGCATGTTCAGCGCCAACCCGCGCCAGGTGCCCGACGCCCGCCTGCTCTCGCGGCTCGACTACGCCGAAGCCCAGGAAATCGCCACCACCGGCGCCAAGGTGCTGCACCCGCGCTGCATCCACCCTTGCCGCGAGGCCCGGGTGCCGCTGTGGATCCGCGACACCACGCGCCCCGACATGCCCGGTACGGTCATCGATTCCTCGGCCACCACGATTCCCGGCGTCAAGGCCATCAGCTCGCGCCGCGGCATCGTGCTGGTGTCCATGGAAACCATCGGCATGTGGCAACAGGTGGGCTTCCTGTCGGACGTGTTCGAACGCTTCAAGGCGCACGGGCTCTCGGTGGACCTGATCGGTTCCTCCGAGGCCAACGTCACCGTGTCGCTCGACCCCAGCGACAACCTGGTGAGCACCAACGTGCTCGACGCGCTCTGCGCCGACCTGGCCCAGGTGTGCAAGGTGAAGGTCATCGCGCCCTGCGCGGCCATCACGCTGGTGGGCCGCGGCATGCGTTCGCTGCTGCACAAGCTCAGCGACGTGTGGGCCGAATTCGGCCGCGAGCGCGTGCACCTGATTTCGCAGTCGTCGAACGACCTCAACCTCACCTTCGTCGTGGACGAGGGCCTGGCCGAGGGCATGCTGCCGCGCCTGCACGCGCTGCTGGCGCAGTCGGGCGCGATGCCGGTGACGGAAACGGCGGTGTTCGGCCCCAGCTGGCGACACATCGACCACCCGGCCGCCGAACGCCCCGCGCCCTGGTGGCTGCAGCAGCGCGAGCGCGTGCTGCAGGCCGCCGCCGCCGGCACGCCGCGCTACCTCTACCACCTGCCCACGGTGCGCGAACGCGCCCGCGACCTGGCCGAAGTGCCGGCCATCGACCGCCGCTTCTTCGCGCTCAAGGCCAACCCGCACCCGGCCGTGCTGCGCACGCTCGAGGCGGAAGGTTTCGGCTTCGAATGCGTGTCGCTCGGCGAAATCGAGCACCTGTTCGGCGTGCTGCCCGCGCTGGCGCCCGACCGCGTGCTGTTCACGCCCAGCTTCGCGCCGCGGCGGGAGTTCGAGGCGGCGCTGGCACGCGGCGTGCACGTCACGCTCGACAGCCTGGCGCCGCTGCGGCAGTGGCCGGAACTGTTCGCCGGCCGCGAGATCGTGCTGCGCGTGGACCCGGGCTTCGGCCAGGGACATCACGAAAAAGTGCGCACCGGCGGCAAGGACGCCAAGTTCGGCCTGGCGCTGGAATCGGTGGGCGAATTCACCGCCGCCGCGCGCGCCGCCGGCGCCCGCATCGCCGGCCTGCACGCGCACATCGGCAGCGGCATCCACGACGCGCAGCACTGGCACACCGTTTACGCCAGCCTGGCCGCGGTGGCCGAGGGCATCGGCACCGTGGGCTTCATCGACGTCGGCGGCGGCCTGGGCGTGGCCTACGATCCCGAGGCCGAGCCCTTCGACCTCGAGGCCTATGCCGCCGCGCTGGCCGAAGTGAAGGCCGCCTACCCGCAGTACGCGCTGTGGGTGGAGCCGGGCCGCTACCTGGTGGCCGAAGCCGGCGCGCTGCTGCTGCACGTTACCCAGGTGGTGCGCAAGCAGGGCCAGCGCCGCGTTGGCGCCGACGGCGGCATGAACGCGCTGATGCGCCCGGCGCTGTACGGCGCCTGGCACGAGATCATCAACCTCACGCGCGCCGGCGACCCGCCGGGCGAGCCCTGCGAAGTGGTGGGCCCGGTCTGCGAATCCAGCGACGTGCTGGGCCGCCAGCGCCGGCTGCCCGACGCCACCGTCGAGGGCGACGTGATCCTGGTCGGCCACGCCGGTGCCTACGGCGCGGTCATGGCCAACCGCTACAACCTGCGCGAGCTGCCGCAGGAGGATGTGCTCGATGACTGAGTTCGACCCGGGCGCCGTGCGCGCCTTCCGCTTCCTCCACTGCGGCCTCGACCCCGCCGCCGGCGAGGCGCGCCTGGGCTACGCCTTCGACGATGGCCCGGAAATGGTGGAAGTGATCCGCTTCCCCGGCGCGCCCTTCGCGCTCGACGGCGCCCGCGCCGCGGCGGNNGGCCTCGGCGAATTCGCCTACCGCAACGGCCTGTCGCTGCGCGGCAAGGTGCAGTTCCCGGTGCGCGCGGAGACGGAAGCCTCGGCGCCGGTGCTGGGCCTGGACGAACACGCCGTGGTCGCCATCGGCGGCGGCAAGGATTCGCTGGTCTCGATCGAAGCCCTGCGCGCCGTCGGCGTGGCCCAGACCGTGGCCTGGGTTGGCGGCTCGCCGCTGATCGCCGCCTGCGCCGCGCGCACCGGCCTGCCCACGATGAACATCACGCGCGCACTGTCGCCGCTGCTGTTCGAGCTCAACCGCCGCGGCGCGCTCAACGGCCACATCCCGGTCACCGCGGTGAATTCGGCCATCCTGGTGCTGGCGGCGCTGCTGCGGGGCCATGACCAGGTGGTGTTCTCGAACGAGCGTTCGGCCAGCTACGGCAGCCTGATTCCCGGCACGGGCGAAGTGAACCACCAGTGGTCCAAGGGCTGGGACTTCGAGCGGGCGTTCGCGCGCCACGTGCACCGCAACGTCGCCGCCGACCTGCGCTACTACTCGCTGCTGCGGCCGTTTTCCGAGCTGGCGGTGGCGCGGCAGTTCGCGCGCCTGGACCACTACGACCAGTTCTTCTCCAGCTGCAACCGCAACTTCCACCTGCTGGGCGAACGCCCGGCGCAGCGCTGGTGCGGCGTCTGCCCCAAGTGCCACTTCGTGTTCCTGGCGCTGGCGCCGTTCATGCCCAAGCCGCGGCTGGTGGCCATCTTCGGCCGTAACCTGCTCGACGAGCCCGAGCAGGCGCCGGGCTTCGACGCGCTGATGGAATACCGCGACCACAAGCCCTTCGAATGCGTGGGCGAGGGCCGCGAATCGCGCGCCGCCTTGGACGTGCTGGCCGACAGCCCGGCCTGGCGCGAGGACGCGCTGGTGCGGCGTTACGCCCGCGAAATCCGGCCGCAGCTCGAGGCCTCGGAGCGGGGGCTGGCGCCGTTGCTCGAACCCTCGGATGATCACGGCATCCCCGAGGGGCTGTGGGAGCGGCTGCGTGCGCATTTCGGAGCTTGAAGGCAAGAAGGTCGCGATCTGGGGCTACGGCCGCGAAGGCCGTTCGGCCCTGGCCGCGCTGCGCTGGCGCCTGCCCAGCCAGCCGGTGACGGTGTTCTGTTCTCACGACGAAGCCGAACCTCTGCGCGAGATGCAGGACCCGGCCCTGCGCATCGAAACCAGCGTCAATGCCGCCCTGCTGGCCGAACACGAGGTGGTGGTGAAGTCGCCGGGCATCAGCCCCTACACCTCGCCGGCCGCCGACGCCGCGCTCGAGGGCGTGCGCTTCACCGGTGCCAGCGGCCTGTGGTTCGCCGAACCGCCGTCCGGGCGCCGCGTCTGCGTCACCGGCACCAAGGGCAAGTCCACCACCACCGCGCTGGTGGCGCACCTGCTGCGCGCCGCCGGCAAACGCACCGCGCTGGCGGGCAACATCGGCCTGCCGTTGCTGGAACTGCTTGACGTGCAGCCGCCACCCGAGGTCTGGGCCATCGAACTCTCGAGCTACCAGACCGGCGAAGCCCGCGACGTGGACGTGGCGGTGGTGCTCAACCTCTTTCCCGAACACCTCGACTGGCACGGCAGCGAGGCGCGTTATTACGCCGACAAGCTGGCGCTGGTGACCAAGGCCGCGCCGCGCATCGCCGTGCTCAACGCCGCCGACCCGCACCTTGTGGAACTGGACGTGCCGCCCACCACGCGCGTGCTGTGGTTCAACCACGCCGATGGCTGGCACCTGCGCGAAAGCCTGGTCTACCGCGGCGAACAGCCGGTGTTCGACGCCCGCCACGTGCCGCTGCCGGGCCGCCACAACCGCCTGAACCTGTGCGCCGCGCTGGCCACGCTCGAAGCCCTGGGCCTGGACGCCGTCGGGCTGGCGCCGGCCGCGGCCAGCTTCCGGCCGCTGCCGCACCGGCTGCAGTCGCTGGGCCTGCGCCACGGCATCGAATCGGTGAACGATTCGATCTCGACCACGCCGCACGCCTCCATCGCCGCGCTCGACTGCTACCGGGGCCGCCGCGTCGCCATCCTGGTGGGCGGCTACGACCGCGGCCTGGACTGGGGCGTGTTCGCCGAACGCATCGCCACCGAGCCGGTGGCGGCCGTGATCACGATGGGCCAGAACGGCCCGCGCGTGTATGAAAAACTCAAGCCGCTGGCGGTGGGCGACCGCTTCGTGCTGGCCGAAGCCGGCGACATGGACGAAGCGGTGAAGCTGGGCCTGCAGGTGCTTGGCCACGACGGCGTGCTGCTGCTTTCGCCCGGCGCGCCGAGTTTCCCGCGCTACCGCGATTACGTCGAACGCGGCCGCCACTTCGCCCAGGCGGCGGGTTTCGACCCGGACCTGATCAGCACCATCCCGGGCCTGGGCGTGGCCTGAGCCCGCTCACGCGGCGCTTACGCCGGGCGGCGGGGCGGGGCATAGAATCATGCTCTTTCCACCGGAGGACCGCCCCATGCGCCGCAGCCTGCTTGCCCTTGCCCTCGCGTCCCTGAGCCTCACCGCCGCGGCCAAGCCGGTCGCCGAGCCGGTGAGCTGGACCCACGGCGGCACGACCTTCGACGGTTACCTGGTCTACGACGACTCGGAAGGCGACAAGCGCCCCGGTCTGGTGATGGTGCCGAACTGGATGGGCGTGACCGATTCGGCCATCGAGAAGGCCAAGACGATCGCCGGGGACGACTACGTCATCCTGCTGGTGGACATGTACGGCCGCGGCGTGCGCCCGGCCAACGCCGACGAGGCCGGCAAGGCGGCCACGGCGGTGTACGCCGACCGCACGGCCCTGCGCGGCCGCATCAACACGGCGCTGGGCGTGCTGCGCGATTCGGCCGGCAAGGCGCCGGTGGACGCGGGCCAACTGGGCGGCATCGGCTTCTGCTTCGGCGGCGCGGTGGTGCTGGAACTGGCGCGAACGGGCGCGGACGTCGCGGGCGTGGTCAGCTTCCACGGCAACCTGTCCACGACCATCCCGGCCGAGGCGGGCGCGGTGAAGGCCAGCCTGCTGGTGCTCAACGGCGCCGACGACACCTACGTGCCGGCCGAGCAGATCGCAACCTTCCAGCAGGAAATGACCGCGGCCAAGGCCGACTGGCAGTTCGTGAACTACTCCGGCGCGGTGCACTGCTTCGCCGAAGCCGACGCCAACAGCCCGGGCTGCCTGTACGAGCCGCGTGCGGCGAAGCGCGCCTATGCGGCGATGGAGTCCTTCTTCGACGAGAAGTTCGAGGACTGAGTTTTCCGCCTGTGGCGAATTCGGGCCCGCTTCGGCGGGCCCTTCTTTTTTGCGGCTTGGCTTTGCCAAGCAGGTCACTTGCTCGTGGGCGGTTGTG
>DNNT01000191.1 GCA_003497545.1 Arenimonas sp.
ACAAACGCCGCCAGGCCCCGCCCGGACCCCGCATCACGCCGCGCAATTTCGGCAAGGACCGCCGCTACCCGATCACCTCGAAATACCGACCCGAAGGAGACTTGCCATGAAGAAAATCGAAGCCATCATCAAGCCGTTCAAACTCGACGAAGTGCGCGAAGCGCTGTCCGACATCGGCGTCACCGGCCTCACCGTCACCGAGGTCAAGGGCTTCGGCCGCCAGAAGGGCCACACCGAGCTCTACCGCGGCGCCGAATACGTGGTCGACTTCCTGCCCAAGATCAAGCTCGAGGTGGCGGTGACCACCGAGCAGGCCGACCGCGTGGTCGAAGCGATCCAGTCGGCGGCCAACACCGGCAAGATCGGCGACGGCAAGATCTTCGTCTACGACCTCGAGAAGGTCCTGCGCATCCGCACCGGCGAACTCGACGGCGACGCGCTGTAAGGGCGGTTTTTTTGCCACGGATGACACGGATGAACGCGGATTTACACGGGTAAAGCAGTCGAATAAAAAAGAAGGGCCTGCGTCCCAGGGGGAGGCAGGCCCTTTTTTTCATTTCAGATTTGCTCTATCCGTGTAAATCCGCGTTCATCCGTGTCATCCGTGGCAAAAACCAAAGCCTCACTCGCCCAGGGACTTCGCCATCATGGGCGGCATGGCCAGGGCGCCCTGGTGGATGTCGGCGGTGTAGTACTGGGTGTCGAAGGGCTTGGCGGCGGCGTCGGCCTTGCGGAATGCGGTGAGGTCGCGCGCGCCCTTGCTGGCGATCGTGCAGCTCCACCAGCCGGTCGGGTAGCAGGGCTGCGGGAAGGGCAGGGTGCGGAAGCTGGCGAAGCCGGCGTCCTTCATGGCCTGGCGCATGTCCAGGATCAGGTTCATCAGCGCCAGCGGCGATTCGCTCTGCTGCACCAGCAGGCCGCCCGGGCGCAGCGCCTTGAGGCAGTTCTCGTAGAAGGCGCGGTTGAACAGGCCCTCGGCCGGGCCCACCGGGTCGGTGGAGTCGACGATGATCACGTCGATCGATTCCGGCGCGGCGTTCTTCATGTAGGCGATGCCGTCGTCGAACATCACCGTGGCGCGCGGGTCGTCGTTCGACTCGCACAGCTCGGGGAAGTACTTCTCGGCCATGCGGGTGACCTGCTCGTCGATGTCGCACTGCACCGCCGTGCGCACGCCCGGGTGGCGCAGCACTTCGCGCAGCGTGCCGCAGTCGCCGCCGCCGATGATCACCACGTCCTTCGGGTCGGCGTGGGTGAACAGCGGCGCGTGCGCCATCATCTCGTGGTAGAAGAAGTTGTCGCGCGTGGTCACCATCATCGCGCCGTCGATGAGCATGACGTTGCCCCAGTCGGTGCTCTCGTACATCTCGATCTTCTGGAACGGCGACTGCACTTCCTCGAGCTTGCGCGCCATGCGCAGGCCGAAGGCCGAGCCGGTGTGTTCGAAATTCTCATGCAGCCAGGTCGTGGTCATCGCCGGGTCCCGGGTTGGTCCAAAGGGGCGCGCATTGTAGCGCCAGCGCATGAACCCCTGCCCCCCGGGGGGTACAATGCGCCCCCGTTCCCCGCTTCCGGACAGCCGCCCATGCCCGCCTGGTCCCTCGACCGCGCCCGCCACACCTACTCCATTCCCTACTGGAGCGAGGGCTATTTCGACGTGGACGCCGGCGGCCGCATGGTGGTGCGCCCGCGCGGCCCGGCCGGCCCCGAACTGGCCCTGCCCGAGGTCGTGGCCCAGGCCACCGGCGCCGGCCTGAAGCTGCCGCTGCTGCTGCGTTTCTCCGACATCCTCGGCGACCGCCTCGGCAAGCTGCAGGCCGCCTTCGGCCGCGCCATGGCCGAGCTCGACTACAAAGGCGGCTACACCGCCGTGTACCCCATCAAGGTGAACCAGCACCGCGGCGTGGCCGGCGAACTCGCGGCCGCGGGCGGCGACGGCTTCGGCCTCGAGGCCGGCTCCAAGCCCGAACTCATGGCCGTGCTGGGCCTGGCCAAGCCGGGCAGCCTGGTGATCTGCAACGGCTACAAGGACCGCGAGTTCATCCGACTGGCGCTGATCGGCCGCAAGCTGGGCCTGGAGACCTTCATCGTCATCGAGAAGCCCAGCGAGCTGGCCATGGTGATCGAGGAAGCCAAGGCCCTGGGCGTGAAGCCGGGCCTGGGCGTGCGCATGCGCCTGGCCTCGCTGGGCGCCGGCAAGTGGCAGAACAGCGGCGGCGACAAGGCCAAGTTCGGCCTCTCGCCGCGCCAGGTGCTCGACCTGGTGGCGCGCCTGCAGGCCGCCGGCATGCTCGACGCGCTGCAGCTGCTGCACTTCCACATGGGCAGCCAGATCTCGAACGTGCGCGACATCGCCAACGGCATGCGTGAAGCCGTGCGCTACTTCGTCGAGCTGTCGAAGATGGGCCTCAACATCCGCTTCATGGATTCCGGCGGCGGCCTGGGCGTGGACTACGAAGGCACCCGTTCGCGCGGTTACTGCTCGATCAACTACGGCCTGGACCAGTACGCGCACACCCTGCTGCAGCCGCTGGCGGAAGCCTGCGCAGAGCACGGGCTGGCGCCGCCGCGCATGGTGACCGAGGCGGGCCGCGCCATGACCGCGCACCACGCGGTGATGGTGGTGAACGTGTCGGAAGTCGAGCGCGCGCCGGAAGGCGCGGNNACCCACGCCGCGCTCGGCCAGCGCCCGCCGCTGGAGCTCTACCACGAGGCCCAGCACCACCTCGCCGAGGGCCAGGCGCTGTACGCGCTCGGCCAGCTCACGCTGGCGCAGCGCGCGCAGCTCGCCGACCTGTTCTACGCCATCGCCAACGACGTGCGCGGCCGCCTCACCGGCGAGGAGCGCAGCCACCGCGATGCGCTCGACGAGCTCAACGAGCGCCTGGTGGACAAGTATTTCGTCAACTTCTCGGTGTTCGAATCGATCCCCGACGTCTGGGCCATCGACCAGGTGTTCCCGATCGTGCCGATCGCGCGCCTGGACGAGGCGCCCGACCGCCGCGGCGTCATCGCCGACCTCACCTGCGATTCCGACGGCCGCATCGACACCTACGTCGAATCCGAGGCGCTCGACAGCTCGCTGCCGCTGCACTCGCCGCGCGCCGGCGAAAGCTACCGCCTGGGCATCTTCATGGTGGGCGCGTACCAGGAGACGCTGGGCGACATCCACAACCTGTTCGGCGACACCGACACCGCCAACGTGCAGCTCGACGCCGCCGGCCACTGGACCGTCACCCGCCAGCGCAAGGGCGACACCACCGACGTGATGCTCGACTACGTGGGCTACGACCTGGCCGAGCTGCGCAGCGCCTACAAGGTAAAGGTGGACGCCGCCGCGCTGCCGCCGGCCGAGGCCGCGAAGCTGCTGGTGGACCTGGAGACCGGCCTCACCGGCTACACCTACCTGCACGAGGAAAACGCATGAAGACCGGTTTCATCGGACTGGGCGCGATGGGCGCGCCGATGGCGGGTCACCTCGCCGCGCGCGGACTGCTGTCGGTCATCGACAACCGCACGCGCAACAAGGCCGACGCGCTGGCCGCCACGCTGGGCGTGCGCGCCGCGGCCACGCACGCCGACTTCGCCGGCTGCGACGTGGTGGCGCTGTGTGTTTCGATGGATGCCGACGTGCTGCAGCAGGTCGAGGCGCTGGCGGCGGTGCTCAAGCCCGGCAGCGTGGTGGTGGACCATTCCACGGTGTCGGTGGACACCGCGAAGCGCGCGCAGGCGCTGCTGGCGGCGCGCGGCATCGGCTTCGTGGACGCACCGGTGTCGGGCGGCGTTGAAGGCGCGCGCAACGGCAAGCTTTCGGTGATGGCCGGCGGCAGCGAGGCCGACCTGGCCAAGGTCCGCCCGGTGCTCGAGGCCTACGCCGCGCGCATCACCCACATGGGCGACACCGGCGCCGGCCAGGCCACCAAGGCCGTGAACCAGGTGCTGGTGGCTGGCATCAACGAGGCCGTGTGCGAAGGCCTGGCCCTGGGCGAGAAGCTGGGCCTGGACCCGGAAAAGCTGCTGCCCACGCTGATGGCCGGCGCGGCCGGCAACTGGTTCCTGGAAAAGCGCGGCGCCACCCTGCTGCGCAACGAGTTCGTGCCGGGCTTCAAGTGCGGCCACCTGCTCAAGGACCTGCACATCGTGCGGGGCATGGCCCGCGAGGCCGGCATCCGCGCGCCGGTGGTGGAGCAGGCGCTGGCCGATTATGCCGAGCTGGTGCAGCGGGGCGAATCCGACGCCGACACTTCGGCGCTGATCCTGCTCAAGCGGCAGGGCGGGGTGCCCGATCCCGGCTGAGCCAGTCCAGCGCCTGCGCGTGGTCGAAGAACAGGCGCAGGAAATGGATGCCCAGGTTGCCGCACTGGATGGCGTAGAACTCGAAGTCGGCGCGGGCCGGTGAGTCCGGCTCGATCACGATGGCGATGCGCAGGTCGGGTCCGAAGCCGGCGTCTTCGCCGCGCTTGGGCATGTCGAAGATCTCGGCGGTGCCCAGCGCCAGCCGGGTGAGCCGGTGGTCGATCAGGAAGCGCGAGCAGCGGTGCGCATGGCCGGCGGCCACGGCGTCGCGGGTGAGGTCGCGCAGCATCGTGCGGTCGTGCAGGCCCTGCGCGGTGACCTGCACCACGCCGGCCTCGCCCAGGTAGTCGACTTTCCAGGCCATGCGGCGTCCGCGCCTCCTGCCTTTGAAACCCTTACCGTGCCCGGATCGCCATGGCCTGGATGCCATGGCTGTCGAGCGCCTGCTTGGCGGCGGCCAGGCTGCCCGCGTTCGGGTAGGGCCCCAGCCGCACGCGGTGGATGGTACCGCCTTCGATCTCGGCCGACTCCACCCGGGCCACTTCGCCGGTCAGGGCGATGCGGGCCTTGAGCGCCTCGGCGTCGGCGGCCGAACGGAAGGNNCCGGCCTGCAGCAGGTAGCGCACGCCGTCGGTGGTTTCCTGCGGCGGGGTGGCGTCGCCGGCCGCGGCGGCCTCGGCCTGGGCCTGGGCGGTGAGCTCGGCGTCCGGGATCACCACCTCCTTGTCGCGCAGCACGTCGTAGAACTCGTACTTGGGCTTGGCGCGCGGTTCCGGCGCGTCCTGGGCCACGGGCTCGTCGGCGACGACCGGCGCCTGCGCTTCCGGATCGGGGCGCGGCAGCAGTTCCTTCACGTCGCCGCCGTTGCCCAGGTACCAGGCGCCGGCCACGACCACGCCGATCAGCAAACCGACCAGCAGCAGCACCCAGCCGGGCGTGCCGCCGCCACCGTTGCGCCTGGCCTGTTTCTTCGGGCGGCGCGCCATTACATGGACTCCGGGGCCGACACGCCCAGCAGGGCCAGGCCGTTGGCCAACACCTGGCGCGTGGCCTTGGCCAGGCCGAGGCGGGCACTGCGCAGCTCCTCGTCGGCGACGAGGATGGGCTGGGCGTTGTAGAAGCCGTGGAAGGCCGCAGCGAGTTCACGCAGGTAGCTCGCCAGCACCTGCGGGGCACGGTTGTCGGCGGCGGCCTCGACCACCTCCGGGTAGCGCATCAGCTCGTCGAGCAGCGCGTCCTCGTGCGGCTCCACCAGGCGGTGGCGCGCGGCTTCGGCGGCGCTGCGGTTGTAGCTCATCTGCTTTTCGGCCAGCTGGCGGAACAGCGAGCAGATGCGGGCGTGGGCGTACTGGATGTAATAGACCGGGTTCTCGTTCGAGCGGCTCTTGGCCAGGTCGAGGTCGAAGTCCAGGTGCTGGTCGTTGCCGCGCATGACGTAGAAGAAGCGCGCCGCGTCGGTGCCCACTTCCTCGCGCAGCTCGCGCAGGGTGACGAAGCTGCCGGCGCGGGTGGACATCTGCACGCGCTCGCCGCCGCGGAACAGGATGGCGAACTGCACCAGCTGGATCTCGATGCGCGCCGGGTCGAGCCCCAGGCCCTGCGCCGCGGCCTTGAGGCGGGCGATGTAGCCGTGGTGGTCGGCGCCGAAGATGTAGATGGCGCGTTCGAAGCCGCGCTCGAACTTGCTCAGCAGGTAGCCGAGGTCGGAGGCGAAGTAGGTGGTGACGCCGTTCTCGCGGCGCACCACGCGGTCCTTGTCGTCGCCGAAGCTGGTGGCGCGGAACCACAGCGCGCCTTCCAGCTCGTACAGGTGGCCGTTGGCCTCGAGCGTGCGGATGGCGCGCTCGACGTAGCCGTCGGTCATGAGCGAACGCTCGGAGAAGAAGTTGTCGTGCACCACGCCGAAGCCCGCGAGGTCGTCGCGGATGTCGCCCAGGCACCAGGCCAGGCCGGCGTCGAACACGCTGCGGTAGCCGGCGTCGCCGAGCAGCTGCTTGGCGCGCGCGATCAGCGCGTCGACGTGGGCTTCCTTGTCGCCGCCCTGGCCTTCGTCGGCGGGCAGGCCGTCGGTGATCTCGATGGCGGTGCGGCGCAGCGAATCACCGGCCTTGGCGCGCAGGCCGCGGGCGATGTCCACCACGTATTCGCCCTTGTAGCCGTTGTCCGGGAAACGCACGTTGACGCCGCCGAGTTCGTGGTAACGCAGCCACACCGACACGGCCAGGATGTCCATCTGCCGGCCGGCGTCGTTGACGTAGTACTCGCGCTGCACCTTGTGGCCGACCGCGTCGAGCAGGTTCGCCACCGAGGCGCCGTAGGCCGCGCCGCGGCCATGGCCCACGTGCAGCGGGCCGTTCGGGTTGGCCGAGACGAACTCCACCGTGACCGCCTCGCGCGCACCCTGCGGCACGCGGCCATAGTCGTTGCCCAGCTCGAACACGCGGCGGATGGTGCCCAGGCGGCAGCCGCGCGCCAGCGTGAAGTTGATGAAGCCGGGGCCGGCGATGCTCACCTTCTCCACGTGCTGGGAGGCGGGCAGCGAGTCGACCAGGAGCTCGGCCAGTTCGCGCGGCTTCAGGCCGGCCGGCTTGGCCAGCAGCAGGGCCACGTTGCTGGCGTAATCGCCATGCTCGCGCGACTTGGTGCGCTCGACCACGAAGGCGGGGGTGGGCACGTCCTGGCCCAGGCGGCCATGCCGCCTCAGGTCGAGCAGGGCCTGCGCCACGAGTTCGCGAAGGTGGTCTTTCACGGGTCGGTTTCCACGGGGATGAACCGGGCATTGTATCGCGGCCGGAGGCGGGNNGCGCTGTCACTGGCCTGTCACTGGCCCCGCCCACAATGCGCCCGGCACGCCAGACATCGTGCTCTCTCCCCCTCTTTCGGACAGGCGCTCGCGCCGGGTGCCGGGGCAAGGGCCGCCCCCATGGCGGCCTTTTTTTTTGCCCGTTTCCCGCCGGGGCTCAGCCGGCCTCGGCCGCGCAGAGGGCCGAAAAGGCGTCCAGCACCGCCTGGCCGCTGGCGGGCGGTAC
>DNNT01000292.1 GCA_003497545.1 Arenimonas sp.
GAGTACGGCGGCTCGCTGGAGAACCGCGTGCGCCTGCTGCGCGAAGTGCTGCAGGACACGAAGGAGGCCGTGGGCCACCGCTGCGGCGTGGCCCTGCGTTTCGCCACCGACGAATTCCTGGGCCCCGGCGGCGTGGAGCTGGCCGAGGCGCGCGACATCGTGGCCATGCTGGCCGAGCTGCCCGACCTGTGGGACGTGAACGTGGCCGCCTGGTACAACGATTCCGTGCCCTCGCGTTTCGCACCCGAGGGCGCGCAGGAGCCCTTCATCGACTTCGTGAAGAAGGCGACGAGCAAGCCGGTGGTGGGCGTGGGCCGCTTCACCTCGCCCGACACCATGGTCAGCCAGGTCCGCCGCGGCGTGGTGGACTTCATCGGCGCCGCGCGCCCGTCCATCGCCGACCCCTTCCTGCCGCGCAAGATCGAAGAAGGCCGGCTCGACGACATCCGCGAATGCATCGGCTGCAACATCTGCATCACCGGCGACAACACCATCACGCCCATCCGCTGCACCCAGAACCCGAGCATGGGCGAGGAGTGGCGCAAGGGCTGGCACCCCGAGCGCATCGCGCCCAAGGCCTCCGACGCGCGCGTGTTGGTGGTGGGCGGCGGCCCGGCCGGGCTGGAGGCGGCGCGGGCGCTGGGCCAGCGCGGCCATGAAGTGGCGCTGGCGGAAGCCTCGAAGGAACTCGGCGGCCGCGTCAGCCGCGAGGCGCGCCTGCCCGGCCTGGCCGAATGGGGCCGGGTGCGCGACTGGCGCGTGGGGCAGATCCGCAAGCTGCCGAACGTGCAGACCTATCTCGATTCCACGATGTCCGCGCAGGACGTGCTCGACTTCGGCGCGCAGCACGTGGTGCTCGCCACCGGCTGCCGCTGGCGCCGCGACGGGTACGGCCGCAGCAACGGCCTGGGCATCCCCCGGCTGGCGGAGCACCCGGCCGTGTTCACGCCCGACGACCTGATGGACGGCCGCCTGCCCACCGGCACCGTGGCGGTGTTCGACGACGATTATTTTTACTACGCCACCGTCGCCGCCGAAGCGCTGGCGAAGGCGGGCTGCCGGGTGGTCTTCATCACGCCCGACGACACGCCGGCGTCCTGGGGCGCCTACACGCTGGAGTACCGGCACGTGCGCAAGCGGCTGGCGGCGCTGGGCGTGGAGATCCGCGTGTCGACGAACATCACCGGTTTCAGCGGGCGCACGCTGGCGCTGGAAGACGTGTGGTCCGGCGCCACTTCGACGCTGGACGCGGATGCGCTGCTCACCGTCACCGCGCGCCTGCCCAACGACGAGCTGTTCCACGCGCTGAAGGCGCGCGAGGCCGAGTGGGCCGATGCCGGCATTGAAAGCGTGGACTGCATCGGCGATGCGCTGGCGCCGGGCCTGATCGCCCATGCGGTTTACGCGGGGCACCGTTACGCGCAGGAGCTGGGTGAAGCGAAGACCGGCGAGGTGCCGTTCAAGCGGCACTTCCACACGGCCGATGCCGACGACCTCAGGCGCGGCGAAGGCTAGGGCGCGCCGAGGATCTCCCGGAGGTCGCCGGTGTCGGGCAGGCCGGGGAAACGCTTGAGCCAGCCTTCGGCGTCGAGGTAGACCAGGCCCGGCGTGCCGTGGAAGCCCAGCGCGCGCAGCAGTTTTTCGTTGGCGTCGAGCTTGGCCTGCAGCGCCGGCGGCACCGTCGCCAGCGGACGGATGCCGCCTTCGCGGTAGTGGCGCTCGTTGCGGGCCAGGGCGTCGGCCGGCACGTTGGCGCCCAGGATGGCCGCGGCCTTGCCCGGGCTGTCGTCGCCGATGATGCCCACGATCACGTGGCGCACCTGCACCTGTCCCGATTCCACGAACGGGCGCGCGGCCAGCCAGAATCGGTTGCAGTAGCCGCAGTTCGGGTCGGCGAAGGCATAGACGATGCGCGGCGCGTCGGCGCGGCCGTCGGCGACCCAGTGGCCTCCCGCCAGCCGGGCCCAATCCTCGCGCGCGCGTTCGGTTTCGGCTTGNNGGGTGCCGTCGCGCCGCCCGGCAAGGGCAGCCACAGGGCCAGCAGCAGGGCGGGCAGGGTGATCCGGGCCATGTTGCAATCATATACCGGCGGGGGTATATGCTGACGACGGGTCCGCATCGTGGGGAACGAAGGCATGGCCACCCGTCTGGAACTGGCGCTGCTGAGCGCGCGTGGCGTGGGCAAGGGCATCCGCCTGCTCGAGTACGTGGGCCTGGTGATCGTGCTGGCCGCCACCCTGCTGGCCGGCGGCCACGAGGTCTGGCGCATGTTCTCCAGCGGCAAGGTCGGCATTTCCGACCTGCTGCTGCTCTTCATGTACCTCGAGATGGTTTCCATGGTGGAAACCTACTGGCGCATGGGCAAGCTGCCGGTGCGCATGCCGCTGTACATCGCCATGGTCGGCATCGCCCGGCACCTGATGGCCGATTCCTCCTACCACGACCCCTGGCTGATGATCGCCGGCGCCGGCGCCATCGTGCTGCTGGCGGTGGGCGTGTTCATCGTGCGCTACGGGCACCTGCGTTTTCCGTATACGCAGCAGTCGGAGGAAGTCACGGACCGGGAGTGAGCCTGGCTCACGCCGACAGCGCCCGATGACCGGGCGCCCGCCCGCGCTTTACCTGTCGCGCCACATGTCCTTCAATCCGGGGACTGCCTGAGCGCGACTGGGAGAGCATGCAATGACAAGCCGTTCGCGGATGGCCTGGCTGGCGCTGGCGGTGGTGCTGGCCGTGGGCGCAGGGTACACGGTGATCCCGCGCCAGCCATCGTCGGTGCCGGCGACTGGGGCCGAGGCCCCTGCGCCAGCGTCCGAAGCGGCCCCGGATGCACCCGTGCCGGTGGCCTCGACGCCGCCGGCGCCCGCCACCCAAGTCCCTGCGCCGCTGCCGCCGCTGGGCGCGCCGCTCGCCAGCGTGCTTCCCGAACTGCGCCGCCGCGCCGCCGCGGGCGAGGCCGGCGCGGCCTGCCGCCTGGCCGCCGACCTGGGCAACTGCCGCTGGCTTGGGGCGCGGCGCGAGGACCACGCACGCTGGCTCGCCGAACGCCANNCCGAGTCGATTGCCGAATTCACGCGCGTCTTCGAGCAGCAGGTGGAACTGCGCGAAGCCAGCCTGCGCGGCAACGAAGCCCGCTGCGCGGGCGTGCCCACGGCCACCCATGCCGAAGTCGTGCGGCAATGGGCGCAGGCCGCGCGCCTGGGCAGCCACGTGGCCATGCGTCATTACGCCAGTGGCCAGGCCTTCGACTGGAGCGGCATCCTCGACGGTGGCAGCGAACTGGCGGCGTTCCGCCGCGAAGCGCCCGCGATGGCGCGTGCCCTGGCCGAGGCCGGCGACCTGCCAATGACAATCCACCTCGCGGGCGCGCTGGCGCCGCTGACCTCGCGAACGCGTTCGCTGCTGGGCCAGGCGCTCAAGGAAGACCCGGCGCTGTCGCTGGCGCTCTATCGCCGCGCGCTGGAATCGCTGGCGCTGGCGGACACCAACACCGCCCGGAACCTGGCTGAAAAGGTGCGCCAGCGCATCGACCTGATCGAGCAGTTCATGACGCCGGCCCAGCGAGCGGAGGCCGGTCGGCGCGAAGCCGAACTGGCCCAGTGGCCGCCAATCCGGTCCGGCAGCCTGCATCCGGCGACCAGCGTCGATGGCATGCGCATTCCGGCGAACATCATGGGCTGCCATGCCGAGGCCGGCGAGCTGGAGCCGCCGGACTTGAGGCGGATTCGCATCGAATAGGCCGGGCGGCGGGAGGCCGGCCACGTGGTGACGGTGCCGGGCGGGTCCCGGATAATGGCGGGCTCAGCTCCCCCA
>DNNT01000270.1 GCA_003497545.1 Arenimonas sp.
CCTGACCGAAGACGACTTCGCCGCCGACCCGAACCGCCGCTACGCCGCCTCGCGCCTGGACAACATCCAGACCCGGCACCAGCTGTTCGAACTGCGCCACCTCATCGAGCTCTCCGACCGCGTGGACCTGACCACGGTGGCCTACCGCACCGAGTTCCAGCGCAACTGGTACAAGCTCAACGACGTGCAGGGCGTGTCCATCGCCCGCATCCTGGACGACCCCACGACCTATGCCAGCCAGTACGCCTGGCTCACCGGCGCCACCAGCCCGGTGAACGCCCTGCGCCTGCGCAACAACAACCGCAGCTATTACGCCCAGGGCCTGCAGAGCGTGCTGGGCGTCGACTTCGACACCGGCGCCGCCCGGCACGACCTGGAGTTCGGCCTGCGCCTGCACCGCGACCAGGAAGACCGCTACCAGGACGACGACCGCTACCAGATGGTCGCCGGCGAGCTGGTGCGCACCACCGACGGCGCGCCCGGCACGCAGGAAAACCGCGTCGGCGACGCCGAGGCGCTGTCGCTGTATGTGCAGGACACCATCGAGTGGGGCAACTGGATCCTGACCCCGGGCGTCCGCTACGAGCGCATCGACCTCACCCGCACCAACTATTCCACCGCCACCGGCCTGCGCGACGTGGTGCTCTCCACCGTGGAAACGCAGGTGGACGAAGTCATCCCGGGCCTGGGCGCCACCTACCTGCTCAGCGACGACGTGACCCTGTTCGCCAGCGTGCACCGCGGCTTCAACCCGCCGGGCCCGGCCTCGGGCTCGGAATCGGAGAAGAGCGTGAATGCCGAATTCGGCCTGCGTTACGGCCGCGACGCCCTGTCGGCCGAACTGGTCGGATTCGTCAACGACTACTCGAACCTGGTGGGCACCTGCACCGCCTCCACCGGCGGCAACTGCAACATCGGCGACCAGTTCGACGGCGGCGAAGCCCGCATCAGCGGCCTCGAGGCCAGCCTGTCCTACGACTTCGGCGGCAATGGCCCGCTCTCCATCCCGGTGTCGCTGGCCTACACCTATACGAATGCCGAGTTCCGCAACAGCTTCAGCTCCGACTTCGAGGAATGGGGCGACGTGGCCAGCGGCGACCAGTTGCCCTACCTGCCCGAGCACCTGCTGCACGTGGAAGCCGGCGTCCAGGGCGAGCGCTGGCGCTTGGGCCTGGCGGCCAACTACCTCGACGCCATGCGCACCGTGGCCGGCAGCGGCGCCATCCCGGCCGGCGAAGGCACCGATTCGGCCGTGGTCTGGGACCTCAGCGCCGGCTACCGGGTCAACGAGCGCCTGGAGCTGTACGGCCGCATCGAGAACCTGGCCGACGAAACCTACGTCGTGGCCCGCCGCCCGGCCGGCCTGCGCCCGGGCCAGCCCCGCGCCACCGTGCTGGGCCTGCGTTACCAGTTCTGAGCCACGGACCAGGGAAGGACCGACGAGGCCGGGGGCAACCCCGGCCTTTTTTCTGTGCGACGCTTTGGCCTCCCGGCGCATCCAAGACCGATGTGAGCCATCCTTCCTCCTTCGCCATCGACCTGCCAGCCGGCCTGGTGCAGCGCGCCCAGCGCGGCGAGGCGAGCGCGTTCGAGCAAATCTACCGGCGCTTCGAGCGGCCGGTGTTCACCCTGGCGCTGCGCCTCACCGGCCAGCGCGAGGAGGCGCAGGACGTGCTGCAGGACACCATGCTCAAGCTGTTCGACCGCATCGGCGAATTCCGCGCCGAAGCGCCGTTCTGGGGCTGGCTGCGGCAGATCGCGGTGAACGAGTCGTTGATGCGGCTGCGCAAGCGCAACCGCCAGCCCGCCACCGAGGACGCCGACGAGGCCGAACTCGAAGGCCACGACGTGATGCTGCCGCCCGCCGCCGCCGACGCCGCCCTGCTGGGCCAGGCGCTGGCGAAACTGCCCGACGCCACCCGCAGCGTGCTCTGGCTCTACCACGCCGAGGGTTACACCCACGACGAGATCGCCGGCCTGATGGGCAAGACCGCCAGCTTCTCGAAATCGCAGCTCGCGCGCGGCACCCGCCGCCTGCGCGACCTGCTCAGGATCGATTCGGAGGTGCATTCCCATGCCTGACGACGCCCGCCTTCCCGAGCGCGAGCTCACCGTGGCCGAGGCTTTCGCCCGGCTGCCGCTGGAAACGCCCGACCGCAGCGCCTGGCCGGTGCTGGCCGCGCGCCTGGCCGCCACCGAAGACCGCCCGCGCGGCCCGCGCTGGCCCTTCGCCCTGGCCGCCGCCGCGGCCGCCGTGCTGGCGCTCGCGCTGGTGCTGCCGCGCGAACCCACCCTGCCCGCCGGCGACGGCGGCACCACCGCCACGCTGCCGGACAGCGGCGCGGCCAACATCGACGCGCTGATGGCCGAATCCGCCCAGCTCGAAGCCATGCTGGCCACGCTCTCGGACAACGAACTGGGCTCGGCCAGCGCCCTGCTGCTGAGCCTGGAATTCGAAGACCGCCTGCGCGAACTCGACGCCGCGCTGGCATCGCCCGAAGCCGGCGAAGAACAGCGCGCCGCGCTCTGGCGCCAGCGCGTGGCCGTGCTGCGCGATTACGCCGCCCTGCAGGGCACCGCGCAATGGGTCGCCGTGCAGGGCGGCCACTACGACGGCGCCCTGGTCGCCACCTTCTGACCCTCCCCCACCGAGGAATCCCGATGAAACTCCGCCTTGTTTCCCTGATGGTCGCCGCCGCCCTGGCGACGTCCGCACACGGCCAGGCCACCGCGCCCGCGGCCACGCCGAAAGCCGACGAAGCCGCCCAGCGCGCCGAACTCGAGCGCGCCCGCGCCGAGCTGGCGAAAAGCGCCCGCCGCGTCGCCGAGCTCAGCCGCGAGCTCGGCGTCAACGACCGCCGCATCGAAGTGCAGCGCCTGCGCGAAACCGCGCACCGCCCCGGCCTGGGCATCGTGATGAGCCCGAACCCGGACGCGGCCGGCGTGCGCATCGCCGCCGTCACGCCCGACGGCCCCGCCGCCCAGGCCGGCCTGCGCAGCGGCGACGTGGTGACCGGCATCGACGGCAAGGCCCTCACCGCCCGCGGCGCCGACGCCGTGGAGCAGGCGCGCGGGCTGCTGGGCAACCTGGCCAAGGACCAGAAGGTGCGCGTCAGCTACCGCCGCGACGGCAAGGCCGCCGAGGCCACCGTCACCGCGCGCGATATCAGCCGCGTCATGGTGTTCTCCGGCGACGGCGGCGACTTCCGCTTCGAATTCGGCGAGGAGCTGGCCAAGGCCGCGGAAATGCGCGAGCTGGCGCAGCTGCGCGTGCAGCCGCTGATCCACGAAGGCCTGGAGCGCGAGATCGTACGCATCGCCGCCGCGCCCTGTGCGCCGGGCGACGAGGACTGCCAGGCGCCCCTGCTCAGCCAGGCCTTCCGCTGGAACGGCCTGAACCTGGCCTCGGTGGACGCGAAGCTCGGCCGCTACTTCGGCACCGACCGCGGCGTGCTGGTGCTGGGCACCGGCAAGGGCCTGGAAGCGCTGGAGCCGGGTGACGTGATCCAGCGCATCGACGGCGACGCCGTGGCCACGCCGCGCGAAGCCATGTCGGCGCTGCGCGGCCAGGACGTGGGCGACAAGGTGCGCGTCGAGGTGCTGCGCGACCGCAAGACCCGCAGCGTGGAAGTGACCGTGCCCGAGGCGCCGGCGATGCGCTGGTTCGCCCCGCCGCCGCCCGCGCCGCCCGCGCCGCCGCCGCCG
>DNNT01000248.1 GCA_003497545.1 Arenimonas sp.
ACTACGATTCGATGATCGGCAAGCTGATCGTGCACGGCGCCACCCGTGCCCAGGCCATCGCCCGCATGCGCGTGGCGCTGAGCGAAATGGTGGTGGACGGCATCAAGACCAACGTGCCGCTGCAGAGCCGCATCATGGCCGACGTGGGTTTCCAGCAGGGTGGCACCAACATCCACTACCTGGAAAAGCGGCTGGCCGAGCGCAAGGAAAAGGCCATCGGCCTGGGCTGAGCCCGACGCGCTGCGCCAGGTACGAATTCGTCTCTGGCGCAGCGACGTGGATTGCGGCTAGGGTTGGGCTCAACGCCCGATCCGGAGCCAAACCCTTGAAAAAGCGCGGAATTTTCCTGCTTTCGCTAACGATGGCAGCACTGCTTGGCGGCTGCGACCCGGCCCGGGACGCCGCCCTCGCCTACCCGGCGAGCCTGTTTGGCGAAACCACCCGCGAAGCCGACCCGACCGACCCGGAGGGCCGCAGCTTCATCCTGCGCACGACGTCGAAGGTCGAGGCCACCTGGGGCCAAGCCATGGGGGCGTTTTCCGCAGCAAACGCCTACTGCGCGGACGGCGCCAGCTTCACCATCGATCTCCTGACGCCGGCCGACGACGAGCTCGCCAGGGATCCGGCCGCCACGAAATACCCCGCGGGCACCGTGTTCGAACAGCGCATCCGCTGCCTCATCCCCTTCCCGCAGGAGCGGGTGGTCGAGCCCGGAATGAGTGACGAGGAAGCGTTTGACCGCATCAAGTCCGAACTGGCCGACGGCGGCGCCTTCGACCCGGATCGCCACCAGGTCACCCGCGCCAGCTTCAACGACCGCAACCCGAAGTACAGCGCCATCCACAAGGCGCTCGGCTACATGCTGGCCAACGGCGACCGCAGCTGCCGCGGCGCCGGCGTCCAGTTCAGGAAGCTCATCGTGGATTCCCGGCCCACGCCGCAGGGTGAGGGGCTGAACGCCTCCGACGCCTTCGTGGGCACCGAATACGCCTGCCTCGACGGGCTGCCGCCGGACCGCTCGCTGTGAGGCGCGCGCGCGTCCGCGCCGGGCTGGCGCTGGCCGCCGTGGCCTTGCTTGGCGGCGGCTGCGACATCGGCAAGATCCCGCTGACGCCGCAGGACGCCATTCGCGCCGCCAGCCCGTTCAGCGCGGCCACGCGCAAGCAGCTGGTCAGCGGGCCGGACGGCACCACCTACGAACTGATGGTCGAATCGCGCCGGGCGGCGACCTGGAGCGNNCGAATTCCGCAGCCTCTGCCCGAACGGTCGCCACCGCAGGATGGTTTCGGAAAGCCCGGCGGGCTTCCTCACGTCCAACGAGGCCGGCCTGGCCACGCACCCCGCCGGCACGACCTTCCGGCTGGTCATCGCCTGCCCCGGCAAGCCCGCCTACGAATTCACGCTGCCCGCGTCGCTCGACCTGGCGGCCGCCGAAGAGCGGGTGCGGTTCGAGCTCACGGGGCAAACCGGCCACCTCCCGCCGGGCAGCCTGGTCGTCCCGCTGTTCACTTCCGTGGAGCGGCGCTATTCGGACGTCGCGATGGTGCTCGGAACCTTTGCGGCCGGCCACATGGAGGACTGCCCGGCCGGCGTGGAGATCAGGCGCATCGCCCTGGGCGTGTACCCGGAGCCGGACACGAAGGAAACCAGGCGGGAACAGAGGGGCCAAACCCGCGCGCTGCTTGGCATGCTCATCGACTGCCGGGAAGCGCCAGCCGCCAACACGCCCTGAACCCCGCACGCTGCGTTACGGATTTTTGACATACCCCGGGGCGTACCCGGCGAGAATGCGCGGCAGGGGCCATCGTGGCCCGAGAGCCCGAGCCCATGCGCCATCCGTTCCGCTCATCCCCGGGCCGCGCCGACGTGCGCGGCCTTTCCGCCAATGCGCTGACGGCGCTCGCCTCGGCCGCGCTGGCCACGGTCTACAGCCTCAGCTTCTGGCGCCACCTGCTGGCCGCGGAAATCCCCGATGGCGGCCGCGGCTGGCTGTTCGTGGCGGCGGCGTGGCTGGTGGTGTTCGCGCTCAACGGCGTGTTCCTGTCGCTGCTGGCCTGGCGCGGGCTGCAGAAGCCGGCGCTGGCCTTCGTGCTGGTGGTGTCGGCGGCCATGGCCTATTTCATGGACGGCTTCGGCGCCGTGGTGGACCGCCACGCGGTGCAGAGCGTGCTGGAAACCGACCTGCGCGAGGGCCGCGAATGGCTGTCCTGGCAGATGGCGGCTTACGTCGTTGGCCTGGGCCTGCTGCCCGCCGCCGGCCTGCTGGCGCTGCGCGTGCGCTACCGGCACTGGCCGCGCGAACTGCTGGCGCGCGGTGGCTTCATGCTGGCCATGCTGCTGCTGGTGAGCTTTCAGGTGACCAGCGGCTTGATGGCAACCGATGACATCGCCTTCCAGGGCCCGCTTTATGCGTTGGTCAGCAGCGAAACCGGCAGCGCGCTGAGCGGCCTGCATCGGCAGGCAAAGTGGCTGCTGCTGGTGCTGATCGGCATGCACATCGGAGCCATCATCTATTACAC
>DNNT01000103.1 GCA_003497545.1 Arenimonas sp.
TGGCTTGCCGCCCTGGCCGACGCCGCCGGCGCGCGCGGCATGTGCGGCGGCCAGGCGCTGGACATGGACGGCACCGGCGCCACGCTGTCGCTGCCCGAACTCGAACGCCTGCACGCGCTCAAGACCGGCGCGCTGATCCGCGCCGCGGTGCGCCTGGGCGCGCTGGCCGGCACGGTCGACGCCGGCACGTTATCGCGGCTCGACGAATTCGCCGCCGCGCTCGGCCTGGCCTTCCAGATCCGCGACGACATCCTCGACATCGAGGCCAGCAGCGAACAGCTGGGNNTGGGCAAGACCGCCGGCAAGGACCAGGCCCAGTCCAAGTCCACCTACCCCGCGCTGCTGGGCCGCGACGGCGCCGCCGACGCGCTGGCCGCACAGGTGCGGCGCATGGACGCGGCCCTGGCCGGCCTGCCCGGCGAACTCGCGCCACTGCGCGCGCTGGCGACGATGGCGGTCGAACGCTCGCACTGAACCCGTTTCGCGGGCAAAAACAAAGGGCGGCCCGAGGGCCGCCCTTCGTGTATTCGCCGAAGCGACGCTTACTTGATCAGGCGCAGCGTGAACGGATAGCGGTAGCTCACGCCCTCGTTGGCCTTGATGGCGGCCATGACGGTCAGCACCAGCCAGCCCAGGCCGACGACCAGCAGCAGCAGGAAGCCGATGAGGATCACGGTCAGGATGCCGCTGACGATGGCGGCGATCAGCACGGTGATGTTGAAGTTCAGCGCTTCCTTGGCCTGGTCGTCGACGAAGGGCATGGTGTCCTTCTTGATCAGCCACACCACCAGCGGGCCAAGCACGTTGCCCAGCGGGATGATGAAGCCCACCAGCGAAGAAAGGTGGGAAATCATGCCCCAGGTCTTCTGTTCCTGAGTAATCTCGTTCATTGCTGTTTTTCCCCTGCGTTGTAATGCGACGATGCGCCGAATATCGGCGTACTGTCCGACCTCGTGAAGGGGCTGTCAAGGGTCGGCGATCAGGCCTCGCCGGCCACGGTCATCCGCCCCACCAGCACCGAGCCGATGCCCACGTGCGAGCGCCGGTCCACATCGGCACCGACCGCCTCGATGGCCTGGAAGATCTCCGGCAGGCGGCCGGCGATGGTCAGCTCGTCCACCGGGTGCACGATGCGCCCGCCTTCCACCCAGAAGCCCGAGGCGCCGCGGGAATAGTCGCCGGTCACCGTGTTCGCGCCCTGCCCCATCAGCTCGGTCACCAGCAGGCCGGTGCCCATGCCGCGCACCATCTCGTCGAGGTCGCGCGCGTTCGCCGACACTTCCAGGTTGTGCACGCCGCCGGCGTTGCCGGTGCTTTCCAGGCCCAGCTTGCGCGCCGAATAGCTGCCCAGCAGGTAACGCACCAGCACGCCATCGCGCACCAGGTCGGAATCGACGGTGGCCACGCCCTCGTGGTCGAAGGCCGAGGAGCGCAGGCCGCGCATCAGGTGCGGCCGCTCCACGATCGAGAACCAGCCCGGCAGGATTCGCTTGCCGGCGTGGTCGAGCAGGAAGCTGGCGCGGCGGTAGAGCGCGCCGCCGGACACCGCGTTGAGCAGGTGCCCCACCAGGCTGCGCGCCATTTCCGGCGCGAACAGCACCGGGTATTCGCCGGTGCGGATGGGCCGCGGGTCGAGCCGCGCCACGGTGCGTTCGGCGGCCTTGCGGCCCACCAGCGCCGGCGATTCCAGGTCGTCGGGCGAGAGTGCGCTGGTGTACCAGTAATCGCGCTGCATGCCGTCGCCGCGGCCGGCGATAAGCGAGAGGCTCAGCGAGTGGTTGGTGCCGCGTTCGGCGCCCAGGAAACCGTGGCTGTTGGCGTACACCGACACGCTGTCGCCGGTGTAGGTGGAGGCGCCGTCGGAATTGGCGATGCGCGGGTCGGCCGCGCGACCGGCGGCCTCGGCCTCGAGCGCCAGCGCGATGGCGCCATCGGCGTCGAGCGACCACGGGTGCCAGCCGTCGAACTCGCGCAGGTCGGTGGCCATGCGGTGGGCGTCGGCCAGGCCGTTGCAGGGATCGGGCTCGGTGTAACGGGCGATGGCGCAGGCCTGCTCGACGGTGGCCTCGAGGCTGCCGGGCTGCAGGTCGGCGGTGCTGGCATTGCCCTTGCGCTGGCCGAAGTACACGGTCACGGCGACGCCGCGGTCGGAGGTGCGCTCGACCGTTTCGACTTCGCCCATGCGCACGTTCACGGACAGGCCGCGGTCGTCGTTCATCAGCACCTCGGCCTGGCTGGCACCGCGGGCGGCGGCCAGGCGCAGGACCTCGCGGGCGGCCGCGGACAGGCGGTCCATCCGGGCCCGGGAGTCGTCGGAAGCTGCTTCAATGGGGTTCATGGGCGTATCCTTGCGCTCCGGACGGATGGTTTGCGATGCACGAAGAAGAAGATTTCAACGAAGAAGACGGCGATTTCGGCCCGAGCCGCAGCGAGCAGCGCCGCGAGGCGCTGGCGGTGCTGGAGCTGGCCCTGCGCCTGGTCGAGCTGAGCGAGGCACAGATCGCCCAGATCCCGATGGACGAGGACCTGCGCGACCTGGTGCTGGCCTCGCGCAAGATCACCGCGCAGATCGCCCGCAAGCGGCAGGTGCAGTACCTGGCCAAGCACATGCGGCGCGAGGAGCCCGAGGCGCTGGAAGCGATCCGCGCCGCGCTCGACCACGACCGGGCCGACCACCGGCGCGAGGCGCAGGCCCTGCACCAGGTCGAATACTGGCGCGACCGGCTCATCGCCGCNNCGCGCTGTCGGAACTGCTGGCGCAATACCCCGACGCCAACCGCCAGCACCTGCGCCAGCTGGCGCGCAACGCCCAGGCCGAACGGCTGAAGAACAAACCCCCGCACGCCTTCCGCGAACTCTTCCGCGAACTCCGCGACCTGCTCTCGCATCCGCCGGAAGCCGACTAGTTTTTTTCTGCCACGGATAAACACGGAAGAAGCCGGGTACACACGGGTAGAGCGATAACCACTCTGGTCTTTCGCTTTATCCGTGCAAATCCGCGCACATCCGTGTTCATCCGTGGCCAA
>DNNT01000251.1 GCA_003497545.1 Arenimonas sp.
TGGACAGCTACGGCCCGCGCTTCGACGACCCGCGTTTCGCCGAACTGCTGCTGCGCTACAAGGCCCGCAATTGGCCCGAGGCCCTGTCGGCCGACGAGCGCGCGCGCTGGGACGACTACCGCCGTACCCGCCTGTCGGGCACGGCGCTGAGCGAATACGACTTCACGACGTATTACGCCGAAATCGCCACACTGCGCGCGGCCACCGAACCCGGCCCCCGGCAGGCCTGGCTGGACGCCCTGGAGGCCTGGGGGCGCGACCTGGAGCGATCCCTGGCATGAGCACCTATTTCAGCGAAAAGACCTTCAGGTTCCTGCGTGCGCTGGCGCGCAACAACAGCCGCGAGTGGTTCAACGAACACCGTGGCGAGTACGAGCAGCACCTGAAGGATCCCTTCCAGCGGCTGATCGCCGACCTGGCGCCGGACCTGCTGGCGATCAGCCCGCACTACCGCGCCGACCCGCGCGGCACCGGCGGCTCGCTGTTCCGCATCAACCGCGACACCCGCTTCTCGAACGACAAGACACCCTACAAGACCTGGGGCGGCGCGCGCTTTTTCCACGCGCGCAGCAAGCAGGTGCCAGCGCCCTCGTTCTACCTGCACGTGCAGCCGGGCGGCTGTTTCCTGGGCGCCGGCATCTGGCACCCCGAGCCGCCGGTGCAGCGGCGCATCCGTGAATTCCTGGCCGACAACCCGGCCGGCTGGCAGAAGGCGGTGCAGACGCCGGCCTTCAAACGCCGCTACGAGATGTGGGGCGAGTCGCNNCGCCGCTGATGGACTACCTGTGCGCGGCGCTGGACCTCGAGTTCTGACAGCGCAACCGTACCAATCCGGGCGCCCCGGCAGCGCACCTGTACCAGGTTCAGCCTGAATCGCCATACGCTGCCGCATTGCAGCATCGAAATGTGTTGACGATCACGGATTTACCCGTAGTGTGAACCGCCATACGCCGGCGCAGGGGAGCGCCGGTTTCCACCGGACGTGGCGACGCAAGGACGGGGACACCGCGTTTCGCATCGAATTCCTGGGGAGGGATCGTGCGCTATCTACTCTTGGCTGCCCTGGCGGCCGTTTCAAGCGTGTGCAACGCGAACACCGGCGTGGCCTTCGTGCACGGCACGGGCAAGCAGACCAATGCCACCGCCGACTACTGGACGTCCACCTTCGTCAACAACGTGCGCGGCGGCCTGCCGAACCCGGCGAACTACGTCGTCATCAACTGCGACTTCACCAAGTACATGTGGGACAGCGCGGCCGCCGGCTGCCTGGCCGGCCAGCTGACGACCTTCATCAACGGCAAGGGCATCACCCGCCTGATCGTGATCACGCACAGCAACGGCGGCAACGTCATGCGCTGGATCATGTCCAACCCGACCTGGGACAGCCGCTACCCGAACATCATCGCCAAGACGGTGCGGGTGAACGCGCTGGCGCCGTCCTCGGCCGGCACGCCGCTGGCCGACGCGGTGATCAGCGGCAACGTGTTCGAAGGCGCGCTCGGCTGGCTGCTCGGCTACCAGAACGACGCCGTGCGCATGCAGCAGACCAGCTGGATGGCCAGCTACAACGCCAACTACCTCTACGGCACCAGCGGCCGCCCGGCCCTGCCCAAGACCTTCCGCAGCGTCGTCGGCACCGACGTGGATTCGGCGATCTGGGATTCCGACAGCTACTGCGGCGGCTACACCGAAAACGTCGGCCTGGAGACCACCCAGAACTGGCTGAACTCCTGCTCGGACGGTTTCCTCAACTGCTCCAGCCAGTCGGCTGCCGGCAGCGTGTGGTTCCAGGACAAGGCGCGCATGCGTGGTTCGGAACCGCTGAGCCACAACCAGAGCCGTCGCGCCTGCTTCGGCCTCGACACCATCCTCCGCACGGACATGGGGAGCTGAGCCATGAAAAAGACCCTGATGTCCTGCCTGGTGGGCCTGGCCCTCGCCACCACCGCCCACGCCGGCAGCCTGCTGCCGCCCGGCGCGAACGACCAGTCGCCCTCGCGCCTGGTGGCCGCGCCCCTGCCCGCCGGTGACTTCGAACGCCAGCCGGTGTCCTTCGCCTGGGCGCTCGACCCCAAGGCCGCGCTGGAGACGCCGGCGCCCTTCGTGGCCGAAAGCCGCGAGTACTGGGCCGTGGTCGAGTCCGGCGAAATGAAGGCCGGTGTCGCCATCGACACCACCGCGCCCGGCGCGCTGATCCGCATCAGCCCGGTGGCCATGGAGAAATCCGGCGCCGTCGAACCGGCGGAACTGCGCGTGTTCAAGGACGGCCGCCTGATCGACGAGCCGCGTTCGTTCCAGCAGCGCGCCAACGCCAAGCAGTTGCAGGAAGCCGGCATGGACGTGCCGGACGGTTCCGCCATCGTGCAGCTCGACGAGCGGCTCGGCCAGGGCCGCTTCCAGCTGCAGATGCCCAAGGCCGGCGGCCGCTACCTGGTGCACGTTTACGAGCCCAACAGCGACGTCGTGCTCAAGGCCCAGGCCCAGCGCGGCCGCCTGCTGGCTGGCGACGTGGTGGAAGTCGCGGCCCAGCTGCGCCAGGGCGAAGCGAAGATCGGCGGTGGCCAGGTCGAAGGCCAGCTGGTCTCGCCCTCGGGCCAGGCCTACCCGCTGGTGTTCGCCGGTGAAAAGGCCACGGCCCAGCTGCCGCTCGACGCCGACCCGGCGCCGGGCCTGTGGGAAGTGCAGCTCTTCGCCGGCGGCCAGGCCCAGGGTGGCCTGGTGCAGCGCGACGCCCGCACCGCCATCGAAGTGAGCCGCCCGACCGCCAAGCTTGGCGGCGGCTACGCCTTCGACCCGGCGGCGCTGCGCTTCAGCCTGCCGGTGCAGGTCGCGGCCCCCGGCCGCTACGAAGTGCGCGCCACCCTGTTCGCCACCGGGCCCTCGGGCCTGGCCGAGCCGGTGGCGGTGGCGCACTCGGCCAACTGGCTCGACCCGGGCCAGCGCAAGCTCGACCTGGCCTTCGGCCCGGACAAGCTGCCGGCCGGTTATGGCGCGCCCTTCGAGCTGCGTTTCCTGGAACTGAAGGACCAGGCGCGGATGGGCACGCTCGACACCCGTGAACTGGCCCTTCGCGAGGCGGGCCGTCCGGCCCCGGTGCGCGGGCGCCGAATGGAGCGGTAGTTCCGGCCGCCGGCCAAACCGGCGATGATGGAGAGGCCGGGCCTTCGGGTCCGGCCTTTCTTTTTTGGCCCGACCCGATGGACCCTTCGCTGCGCCGCTACGCGGTTTTCTACTTCTTCTACTACGCCGCGCTGGGCGCCTACACGCCCTACATCGGCCGCTGGGTGGACGCGCTGGGGCACGGCGGTTTCGTGGTCGGCGGCATGCTGGGGCTGTGGTACGGCACGCGCATCCTCGCCCCGCCGGCCTGGGCGGCGCTCACCGGCCGCAGCGCGCGGCCGGGCGAGTGGTTCTTCGCCGGCTGCGTGGCCACGCTGCTGTGTTTCGCCGGTTTCCTGTTCACCCGGCAGGCCTGGGCGCTGCTGGCGGTGATGGCGGCCTTCGGCCTGTTCTACAACGCGGTGATGCCGCAGTTCGAAGCGATGACGCTGACGGCGCTGGGGCCGCGGCCCGAGTTGTACGGCCGGCTGCGCGTCTGGGGCTCGATCGGTTTCCTGTTCGTGGCCGGCAGTTACGGCGCACTGATGGACCGCGTGGGCGACGGCTGGTTCCCGTGGCTGGTGCTGCCGCTGTTTGCCGGCATGGTGGCCGCGGCCTGGCCGCACCGCGCCGACCGGCCGCCGGAGGCTGCGCCGGGGGTGGCCGACGCCGGGCATCTGTTCAAGCGCCCCGGCGTACGCCGCTTCCTGCTGGTGGCGCTGCTGATGCAGGTGGGCTTCGGGCCCTTCTATGTGTTCTACACGCTGCACCTGCAGGCGGCCGGGCATTCGGGCGCGGCCATCGGCGCGCTGTGGGCGATCGGCGTGCTGATCGAGATCGCCATGTTCTGGCAGGCGCCGCGGCTGATCGCACGCTTCGGCGCCGGGCCGCTGCTGATGGCCTGCCTGGGCGTGACGGTGCTGCGCTGGGCGCTGGTGGCGGCGTTCGCGGAATCGTTCATGGTGATGGCGCTGGCCCAGGCCACGCATGCACTGAGCTTCGCCACCTTCCACGCCTGCTGCATGCGGCTGATTTCCGACTATTTCCCTGGCCGGCGCGCGGCTGCGGGCCAGAGCCTGCTCTACGGCTTCAGCTCCGGCGTGGGCGGCGTGCTGGGCGCAGGGCTGGCGGCCCTGGCCTGGGAAAGCGCCGGCGGCGGCCCGCTGGCCTTCGCGCTGGGCGCGGTGGTGACGGCGCTGGCCTGGGCGGTTTACGCGCTGCGGCGGCCCGCGCCGGCCGCCTAACCTTCGTTGNNGCCGAGGAACATGGCCTCGTCCAGGCGCACGCCCCACTCGCGCAGGGTGAGGATGACGCGTTCGTGCGCCGGCGCCGAACGCGCGGTGACCAGGGCCGTGCGCAGCGGCGAGGCCTCGCCCGGCGGGAAGGCCTGCTGCAGCTCGTGCAGCGCGGCCAGGAAGCCGCGGAAGGGGCCGCCCGAGAGCGGTTCGCCGGCGCGGGTGGCTTCGTTGTGGTGGAAGGCGGCCAGGCCGTCCTGCTGCGAAACGCGTTCGGATTCGTCGCCGAAGATCACCGCGTCGCCGTCGAAGGCGATGCGCAGCTGGTCGTGGCGGTGCTCCGGCGCCTTCGACGGCAGGATGGTGGCGGCAGCCACGCCGTGTTCGAGCGCGCTGCGCACCGAATCCGGGTTGGCCGACAGGAACAGCTGGGCGCCGAAGGGCCGGATGTAGGGCCAGACCTCGGCGCCGCTGGTGAACACCGCGCGCACGATGCCCAGCCCGTAGTGGCGGATGGAATTGAAGATGCGCAGGCCGGTGTCGGAGGAATTGCGCGAGAGCAGCACCACTTCCACCCGCGGCGACTCCGGCGGCGCGCCGATATTGAGCGCCAGCAGCTTCTGCACCAGCGGAAAGGCGATGCCCGGCGCCAGCACTTCCTTTTCCCGGCTGCGCTGGAATTCGGCGTAGGCCTCCAGGCCGCTGGCCTGGAACAGCGCATGGCTGTCCTCGAGGTCGAACAGCGCGCGGGCGGTGATGGCCACCACCAGGCGCTGGGCGGGCGTTTCGGAGGGCTGGGAGAGCGGGCTCATGGCGGCATTATGGCCGGTCGCAGTCTCACCGGGCGCGACGCACCTAGGTGGTGAACTGCTCGTTGAGGATACGCTCCTCGAGGTTGTGCTCGGGGTCGAACAGCAGGGTGACGGTCCGTTCGGCCGCCTCGCGGACCTCGATCTCGGCCACGTCGCGCACCTCGTGCGAGTCGGCGGTGGCGCTGACCGGCCGCTTGTGGCCATCGAGCACCTCGATGCGCACCACGGTGTCGGAACGCAGCAGCGCGCCGCGCCAGCGCCGGGGCCGGAACGCGGCGATGGGCGTGAGCGCCACCACCTGCGAACCCAGCGGCAGGATCGGGCCGTGGGCGGAGAAGTTGTAGGCCGTGCTGCCGGCGGGGGTGGCCACCAGCACGCCGTCGCACACCAGTTCAGGCAGGACGACGCGGCCATTGACCTGCACCTCCAGCTTGGCGGTCTGGCGGGTTTCGCGCAGCAGCGAGACTTCGTTGATGGCGGGGATGGAAAATTGTTCGCCATCGACGGTATCGACGACCATGCGCAGCGGGTGGACCTTGAAGCTCTTGGCCTTGTCCAGCCGCTGGTCGAGCCGTTCGAGCCGCCATTCGTTCATCAGGAAGCCGACGGTGCCCAGCTTCATGCCGTACACCGGTTTGCCCAGCGCACCGTGGCGGTGCAGCGTGTGCAACATGAAACCGTCGCCGCCGAGCACGCAGAGCACGTCGGCGTCTTCCGGCGGGCAGTCGCCGAAGGCCTTGGCGAAACCCTGCCTGGCCGCCTGGGCCTCGGGCGTCGAACTGGCGAGGAAGGCGATGCGCGGCTGGGCAGGCAGGCTCATGGCCGCGAGCATAACGCAGCCCCGCCGCAATTCGCATGCCCGAAGCGGGCTGCCCTTTCTAGGAGCGGCTTCAGCCGCGAAG
>DNNT01000188.1:0-3664 GCA_003497545.1 Arenimonas sp.
GCACGTAGCGGTCGCCCACCTTGGCGCGAACAAATTCGATGCCCAGCGCGCCCAGCGCCTGTTCCATCGCGAAGTTGGTCATCAGCGTGCCGACCACCGGGCCGTGCAGGCGGCCGCTGGCCTGCCAGTCGCGGGCCAGCAGGAAGATCAGGCCGTCGCCGTCCACCAGCCGGCCGCGGCCGTCGACCATGAGCACACGATCGCCGTCGCCGTCGAAGGCGATGCCGAGGTCGGCGCCGGTTTCCTGCACCCGGGCGATGAGCGCCTCCGGATGGGTGGAGCCGACGCCGCGGTTGATGTTCAAACCGTCGGGCTCGGCGCCGATGGCGTCCACGCGCGCGCCCAGTTCCGAAAACACCCGCGGGGCGACCTGGTAGGTGGCGCCGTGGGCGCAGTCCACCACCAGTCGCAGGCCGCTGAGCACGAAGTCGTCGGGCACGGTGGACTTGCAGAACTCCGCATAACGCGACAGCGCGTCGCCGACCCGCTGGGCCTTGCCCAGGCGCTCGGACGGCACGGTGCGGAAGGGCTGGTCGAGCTCGGCCTCGATGGCCGCCTCGACCTCGTCGGCCAGCTTTTCGCCCTGGGCCGAGAAGAACTTGATGCCGTTGTCCTGGTGCGGGTTGTGCGAGGCGCTGATGACGATGCCGGCATCGGCGCGCAGCGAGCGCGTCAGGTAGGCCACGGCGGGCGTGGGCATGGGGCCGAGCATGCGCACGTCGGCGCCGGCGGCGACGAGGCCGGCCTCCAGCGCCGCCTCGAACATGTAGCCCGAGATGCGGGTGTCCTTGCCGATCACCACGGTGGCGTGCTCGCGGCCTTCGCCGGCCAGCACGCGGCCGGCGGCGGCGCCCAGGCGCAGCATGAAATCGGCCGAGATCGGCTGCTCGCCAACCCGGCCACGGATGCCGTCGGTGCCGAAGTACTTGCGCGCGGCCATCGCCGGATCAGGCCGCGGCGGGGGCCGGGTCGGCCGCCGGCGCGGGCTGGCGCATCATCAGGGCCAGCAGGGCCGAGAGCTTCTCGCGCATCTGGCGGCGGTCGACGATCAGGTCCACCGCGCCGTGTTCGACCAGGAACTCCGAGCGCTGGAAACCCTCGGGCAGCGTTTCGCGCACGGTCTGCTCGATCACGCGCGGGCCGGCGAAGCCGATCAGCGCATGCGGCTCGGCCACGTTGATGTCGCCCAGCATGCCCAGCGAGGCCGAGACGCCGCCGGTGGTCGGGTGCGTGAGCACCGACACGAAGGGCAGCCCCGCGGCGCGCAGGCGGCCCAGCGCAGCCGAGGTCTTGGCCATCTGCATCAGCGAGAACAGGCCTTCCTGCATGCGCGCGCCGCCGGTGGCGGAGAAACACACCAGCGGGCAGCCGAGCTCGAGGGCGCGCTCGGCGGCCAGGGCGAAACGCTCGCCGACCACCGAACCCATCGAGCCGCCCATGAAGCGGAATTCGAAGGCCGCCACGCAAACCGGCCGGCCCTTGAGCTGGCCCTGCACGGCCACCAGCGCGTCGCGCTCGCCGACCGACTTCTGGGCCGCCTTGATGCGGTCGGCGTATTTCTTCTGGTCCTTGAAGTGCAGCGCGTCCACCGGGCCGAGCGCGGCGCCGATCTCCTCGCCGCTGTCGTCGTCCAGGAAGGCCACCAGGCGCTCGCGGGCGCCGATGGCCATGTGGTGCGAACACTTGGGGCAGACCCGCAGGTTCTTTTCCAGTTCCGGGCCGTACAGGGCGGCGCCGCACTTGTCGCATTTTTCCCACAGGCCCTCGGGCACGCCGCGCTTGCCGTTGCCCTGGGTACGGATGCGGGAGGGCATGAGTTTGGTGAGCCAGCTCATTCAGGCACCGGTGTCGTTCTGGGTCGGGCAGTTTAGCCCGAAAGCCGGTTTTGGGCGCCCTGCCCCGCCCCGGCCGGGCGGAGGTGGCGCGGCCTCAGGCGACGCCGTCGAGCGCGGCCCGCAGCGGAGCCAGGAAAGCGGCGGCGCGGGCGGCGGCGTCTTCGGCCGAGATGGCGCCGGCCAGGGCGTCCACCAGGGCGCTGCCAACGACCACGCCGTCGGCGGCCGGCGCCAGGGCGGCGGCCGAGGCCGCGTCGCGGATGCCGAATCCCACCAGCACCGGCACGGTGGCGCGGGCGCGCAGCTCGCCGGCCCGGCGTTGCACGTCGGCCACGTCGAGCTGGGCACCGCCGGTGACGCCGGCGAAGGACACGTAATACAGGTAGCCCTGCGATTCGCTGGCCAGGCGCGCGAGGCGGTTCTCGGCGGTGGTCGGGGCGGCGAGCGAGATCAGGTCCAGGCCGGCGGCGTTGAAGGCGGCGCGGGTCGGGCCGGCTTCCTCGGGCGGCAGGTCCACCAGCAGCACGCCGTCCACGCCGGCGTCGGCGGCGGCCTTCGCGAAGGCCTCGGCGCCGCGCATCTCGACCGGGTTGAGGTAACCCATCAGCACCACCGGCGTCTGCGCGTCGTCCTTGCGGAATTCGGCGACCGCGCCCAGCACGTAACGCAGGCCGGCGCCGCGCTCGATGGCGCGCTCCGAACTGCGCTGGATCGACGGGCCGTCGGCCATCGGGTCGGAAAACGGCACGCCCAGCTCGATCACGTCGGCCCCGGCGCGCACCAGCGCATGCATCACCGGCACGGTGGCCTCCAGCGACGGATCCCCCGCCGTGACAAACGGCACCAGCGCCTTGCGCTTGGCCTCGACGAGGAACTGGAACTTCTTGGCGATTCTGGACATTTGATGTTTGGCCACGGATTACACGGATAAGAGCCGATGAACACGGATAGAGCGGAATGGATTTGGCTCTCGCCACGGCCGGCCAGCACGTCGGGAACAATCCCCAACCGCTTCTGCCCTATCCGTGTTCATCGGCTCTTATCCGCGTTCATCCGTGTTCAAGAACGAAACCACCCCGAAGCTAGAGGGCGATGCCCTCGCGCTTGGCGATGGTGAAGATGTCCTTGTCGCCGCGACCGGACAGGTTGCACAGCACCAGCGCGTCCTTCGGCAGCGACTTCGCCAGCTTCATGGCCTGGGCCACGGCGTGGCTGGACTCCAGTGCCGCCAGGATGCCTTCGGTGCGGGCCAGCAGGTGGAAGGCTTCCATCGCCTCGTCGTCGGTGACGCCCACGTATTCGGCGCGGCCGCTGTCCTTGAGGAAGGCGTGCTCGGGGCCGACGCCCGGGTAGTCCAGGCCGGCCGAGATCGAGTGCGTCTCGGTGATCTGCCCGTCGTCGTCGCAGATGATGTAGGTGCGGTTGCCGTGCAGCACGCCCGGGCGGCCGGCCACCAGCGACGCCGCGTGGCGGCCGGTTTCGACGCCGTCGCCCGCGGCCTCGGCGCCCACCAGGCGCACCGACTTGTCGTTGAGGAAGGCGTGGAACATGCCGATGGCGTTGCTGCCGCCGCCCACGCAGGCGGTGACGGCGTCGGGCAGGCGGCCGTATTCGGCCAGCATCTGCGCCCGCGATTCCTTGCCCACCACCGCGTTGAAGTCGCGCACCAGCTTCGGGTACGGGTGCGGGCCCGCCACCGTGCCGATGATGTAGAAGGTGTCGCGCACGTTGGTGACCCAGTCGCGCATGGCCTCGTTGAGTGCGTCCTTGAGCGTCTTGCTGCCCGAGTGCACCGGCACCACGGTGGCGCCCAGCAGCTTCATGCGGAA
>DNNT01000188.1:3702-3894 GCA_003497545.1 Arenimonas sp.
TGGTTCAGGTCTTCGCGCTTGAGCAGGATGCGCGCGCCGCCCACCTTCTCCGACAGCCGCTTCGCCTCGTAGATCGGACTGGGACGGCCGACGTAATGCTTGTAGTCGTGCTCGAGTTCGGCGATGAACTCGGGGTCCTTGCGGTAGCGCTCGTAGGCCGCCTCGAGCTCGCGCAGCGGCTCGATCAGGGTT
>DNNT01000001.1 GCA_003497545.1 Arenimonas sp.
CCTCGGCGCTGGGCATGACCGGCATCATCGGCACCGCCGGCGTCACGCTGTTCCCCTTCATCATGCCCTCCTCTTCCATGCCCCAGGCCAGCCTGACGGTGTGGGATGCCGTCTCGAGCCACCTGACGCTGGGCATCATGTTCTGGGCGACGGTGATCTTCATGCCGCTGATCGTGGCGTACACCAGCTGGGCCTACCGCGTGATGCGCGGCAAGGTCACCGCGGCCTACGTCCGCGAGAACTCGCATTCGGCTTACTGAGCCATGGCCCGCACCGTCGCCCTCGCCATGCCCGCGCAGCCCGGACCCCNNCCCGGACCCACCACGCGCCTGGCCGGCTGCCGCCGCTTCCTGGTGGCCGACCTGGCCGGGGACGGCGCACGCCGGATGCGCTGGGTGGAGCTTTCCGAAGAAGACGCCGTCAGCTGCCAGGCACCGCTGCCGGCGGCGCTGGCCGACGTCGACTTCATCGTGGCGTCGGCGATCGGCCGGCGCCTGGCCCGGCACCTCGCCGCCCAGGGCGTGCAGGTGGCCGTGGCCGGCGCAGGCGAACCCGCGGCGCTGATGGCCGACATCCTTGCGGGCAGGCTCCCCGCGCTCGACCCCGAACGGCTGGACGACGGCTGCTGCCGCGCCCGCCATCGCACCCGAAGGAGGCAATGACGATGTGGTACTTCACCTGGATGCTGGGCGTGGGCTTCGCCGTGCTGCTGGCGATCCTCAACGCCATGTGGGGCGAAAACGAGGCCGCGCGCCAGGCGGGCCGCGACAAGCCGGACGAGGCGGAATGAACGCCATGGCGGAACGCGGCGACACGCGCATCCACTGGCCTTCACTGCTCGCGGCGATGCTGCTCATGCTCGGCGGCACGGCCGCGCCGCTGCTGTTCGCCGACGCCAGCGGCGCGGCCGACCACACGCTGGCCATGCTGGTGTTCTGGGGCATGAGTGCCGGCTTCGTGCGCGGCGTGGGCTTCATCCCGCGGCATGCCGTGTTCCGCTGGCTGTTCTCGGGCTGGGCGGTGCTGGCGGCGATCGGCCTGACCGTGCTGCACGTGGGGTTGCGATGAAACGCCGCCTGCTCGCCGGCCTGCTTGCGGCCGCCGGCGGCTGCAGCGTCGCCGCGGCCATGCCGGCCGACGACGCCGATCTCGCCGCGGCCCAGGTCCAGGCCGAAGCGGCCGCCGCCGATTTCTCCGGACGGCTGCGGCAAACCCTTGGCGCCGCCATGGCCGAAGGCGGCCCGGTGGCCGGCGTGCGCACGTGTCGCGACGAGGCGCCCCGCATCGCCGCCGACGTCGCCGCCGCGCATGGCGTCCGGATCGGACGGGTGGGCGTTCGCGTCCGCAACCCGGCCAACGCCCCGGGCGGCTGGACCGCAACCGTGCTCGAAGACTTCACCCGCCGCGCCGCCGCGGGCGAAGCGCCCGCCACCCTGCTGCATCGCGGGCTCGACACCGGCTCGGACACCCTCCGCGTGGCGCGCGGCATCGCCACCGAACCGGCCTGCCTGGGCTGCCATGGGCCGGCCGTACCCGACGTCGTGGCTGACGCCGTACGCGCGCTCTATCCGCAGGACCGCGCCACCGGCTTCGAAGCGGGCAGCCTGCGCGGCCTGCTCTGGGTCGAGGTGCCGGTGCCGCGCGGCGTCGCCCGCGCCGGCGATGGCCGCGCCGCCGTGACCCTGACGCCACGCCAGTCCGACGCACTGCGCCGGGAGATGCGCGGTCAGCTCGAGCGCATGGAGTCCGCGCTTGCGGCCCTGGGCACGGGCGATTGGCCGGCGCTGGCCGCCGCGGCCGCCACCCCGCCCGATGTGGTGGCGCCCGGCGAAGGCGCTGATTTCAGGCGCCGCCTGCCGCCGCGCTGGTTCGCGCTGGTGCGGCCGATGAACGAAGCCTTCGCGGCGGCGGCCTCCGAGGCCGGCGAAGGCCGCCGGGCCGACGTGGCCGGCCGCCACCTCGCCGACGCCATGGCGCAATGCAACAGCTGCCACGCCGCCTTCCGGGTGCGCGAAGACACGCCGGCCAGGCTGGCCGCCGACGACGTGCGCGAGCTCTTCCCGACCGCACCCTGACGCCGCCCGGGCTCAGTGGCCCAGGCGGAAGAAGGCGATGGTGGCGATGCCCAGGCCCAGCAGGGAAACCTGCCAGGCCGTTTCGCCCCGCGCCGACTTGCGGTGCAGGTGCGGGATGAGGTCGGCCGTGGCCACGTACAGGAAACTCGCCGCGGACAGCGCGGGTGAGCTCAGCGCTCAAGCATGCTGCGCAGCATCCAGGCGGTCTTCTCGTGCACGGCCAGGCGCTGGGTGGCGATGTCGGCGGTCGGCTGGTCGTCGGCCTTGTCGGCCAGCGGCAGCAGCGCCCGCGCGGTGCGCGCCGTGGCTTCCTGCGCGCGCACCAGGTGGCGCAGCATGTCGTCGGCCGAGGGCACGCCCTCCACTTCGCCGAAGGTCGCCAGGCCCGCGAACTGCCGGTAGGTGCCCGGCGCCGGGAAGCCCAGCGCGCGGATGCGCTCGGCGATGTCGTCGAGCGCGTTCCACTGCTCGGTGTACTGGCCCATGAACATCATGTGCAGGCCGTTGAACTGCGGGCCGGTGACGTTCCAGTGGAAGTTGTGCGTCATCAGGTAGAGCGTGTAGCTGTCGGCGAGCAGCACCGACAGGCCGTGCGCCAGCGCCTTGCGGTCCTTCTCGCCGATGCCGATGTCGATCGCCGGGCCCTTGGCCTTCTTCGCGGGTTTGTCCTGCTTTGCCATGTCGGTTCTCCTTGGTGGCGGGCCGCGGTCAGCCCAGGCTGGTGTCGAGGAACATCATCAGTGCGAATCCGGCCATCAGCCCGAGCGTGGCGGGCGTCTGGTGGCCGTTGCGGTGCGTTTCGGGAATGAATTCGTGGGAAACGACGAAGACCATCGCCCCCGCGGCGAGCGCCAGCCCGATCGGATAGGCCAGGGCGAAACCACTCGACAGGCCTACGCCGAGCAACGCGCCCACGGGCTCCATCAGGCCGCTGGCGACGGCAACGGCCACCGAACGCCCGGCCGGGAAACCCGCCGTGCGCATGGCCAGCGCCACGGCCAGGCCTTCCGGGATGTCCTGCAGGGAAATCGCCGTGGCCACCGGCAGGCCCACCGACAGGTCGCCCTGCGAGAAAGCAACGCCGATGGCCATGCCCTCGGGCAGGTTGTGCAGCGCGATCGCGAACACGAACAGCCAGATCCGGCCGCAATAGGCGTGGCCGGGGCCGCAGGGGCCGGTCTTGTCGTGCTCGTGCGGGGTGAAGGCGTCCAGGCCCAGCATCAGCATCACGCCCAGCGCGATGCCCAGCACCACCACCAGCCCGGCGCCCGGGCCCTCGCCGAGCAGAGCCGAGGCGGATTCCAAGCTGGGCAAAAGAAGGGAAAAGGCCGAGGCGGCGAGCATCATGCCGGCCGCGAAACCCAGCAGGCTGTCTTCGATGGCCTGCGGCAGGCCACGCATCGCCAAGGCCGGCAAGGCGCCGATGGCCGTGGCGGCGAACCCCGCGGTGCCACCCCACAGCGCCATCGACACGCCGGCGCCGCCGCCCGTCTCCAGCAGGTTGGCCAGGCTCTGCAGCAGCAGCCACAGCGACACCGTCGCCGCGACCAGCAGGCCGGCCGCGGCCCAGGCGTGTTCGCGCGCGTGCCGGAGCACGATCGTCTTCCACGCGATGCCGGGCACATGCACCTGCAAGCGGAGCCTCCTTGGGGCGACCGTGGCCGGGATCATACCCAGCCCCGTATGCGTCGCACTATCACAGCGGGCCCGCGGCAGGGTTCGCCTGTCCGCGGGCCCGGGTTGGTTCCTCGATCAGCCGAGCGACTTCATCGAGAAGTACCAGTCGGTCGTCTCCAGGCCTTCCTTCAGGCGCGCGTCGACTTCCTTGACGGTCTTGGGCGCACCGGCCAGCACCTTGTCACCCGGCTGCCAGCCTTCCGGCGTGGCGACGCCGTTGGCGAGGCTGGTCTGCAGGCCGCGCACCAGGCGCAGGATCTCGGCCACGGAACGGCCGTTGGTCATCGGGTAGTACACCATCGCGCGCAGGATGCCCTGCGGGTCGACGATGAAGGTGGCGCGCACCGCCGACGTGTCGGACGCACCCGGGTGGATCATGCCGTAGGCACGGGCCACGTTCATCGACAGGTCCTCGATGATCGGGAACGGGATCTCGACGCCGAACTTCTCCTTGATGTTGCCCACCCAGGCCAGGTGCGAGTAGATCGAGTCGATCGACAGGCCCAGCAGCTCGCAGTTGGCGTCGGCGAAATCACCCGCGGCCCTGGCGAAGGCGGTGAACTCGGTGGTGCAGACCGGGGTGAAGTCGGCCGGGTGCGAGAACAGCACCAGCCACTTGCCGCGGTAGTCCTCGAGCGAACGGTCGCCGTGGGTGGTCTTGGCCTTGAAGGCGGGCGCCGGCTCGTTGATGCGCGGCAGGCCATAGGCCGGCTGCGGCGCGGCGAACACGGCTTCGACGGTGGCGTTGGGGGCGGCGGCCTTGTCGGCGACCGGAAGGACGTTGGAATCGGTGCAGCTCATGGTGTTTCTCCTTTGGGGGTGCGTGGGTTCAGAGCGAATCGAGCGGAACCTTCAGGTAACGGGTGCCGTTGTCCTCAGGTTCCGGGAGGGCGCCGGCTTTCATGTTCACTTGCAGGGACGGGATGATCAGGCGGGGCATGGCCAGGGTGGCGTCGCGGGCCTGGCGCAGCGCCACGAAGCTGTCCTCGTCCATGCCGTCGCGGACGTGGATGTTGCGGGCGCGCTGTTCGGCCACCGTGCTTTCCCAGCGGATCTCGCGACCGCCGGTGCCGTAGTCGTGGCACATGAACAGGCGGGTGGCCGCGGGCAGCGCCAGCACGCGTCGCATCGAGCGGTACAGCACGCGGGCGTCGCCGCCGGGGAAATCGGCGCGGGCCGAGCCGGAGTCGGGCATGAACAGGGTGTCGCCGACGAAGGCCGCGTCGCCGATGACGTGGGTCATGCAGGCCGGCGTGTGGCCCGGCGTATGCAGCGCCACCGCCTGCAGGCCACCGATGGCGTAGGTGTCGCCGTCGGCGAACAGGCGGTCGAACTGGCTGCCGTCGCGGCGGAAGCGCGTGCCTTCGTTGAAGACCTTGCCGAAGGTCTCCTGCACCACGGTGATGTTCTCGCCGATGCCGATGCGGCCGCCGAGCTCTTCCTTCAGGTAGGGCGCGGCCGAGAGGTGGTCGGCGTGCACGTGCGTTTCCACCAGCCACTCGACCCGCAGGCCGTGCCCGCGCACGTGGCGGATGATGGCGTCGGCCGATGCGTAGTCGATGTGGCCGGAGGCGTAGTCGAAGTCCAGCACCGGGTCGATGATGGCGCAGGCGTCGCTGCCCGGGTCCTTCACGACGTAGCTGATGGTGTTGGTGGCCGGGTCGAAGAAGGGGGTCACGTCCGGCGCCGGGCCGGCGGGCAGGGTCTTGGGCAGGGGCAGGTGGCTCTGGGTCGTTTCCATGGGGCTACTCCTTGGGGAGCGCGTTTCGTTGGAAGCGAATCTAGGCGCTTGATCTATCCAATGGAAATGAATAGTTTTGAATCCTGTATCCTGAAAAAGCGAACACATGAAACCCCTGCCCAGCCTCCGCCACCTCGAATACCTTGCCGCGCTGGACGAGCACGGCCACTTCGGCCGGGCGGCCGCCGCCTGCGGCGCCTCGCAGTCGGCGTTCAGCGCCGGCATCGCCGAACTCGAGCAGCAGCTGGGAACCCGGCTGGCCGAACGCGACCGGCGCCACGTGCTGGTCACCGCGGCAGGCAAGCGGCTGGCGGCCCGCGCACGCACGCTGCTGGCCGATGCGCGTGCGCTGGTGGAGCTGGCCGGCGCGGACGCGCGCCCGATGTCCGGCGAGATCGTGCTGGGCAGCATCCCGACGATCGCGCCCTTCGTCATGCCGCGGCTCCTTCCGGCGCTGCGCAAGCGTTTCCCCGAACTCGACCTGGTGCTGCGCGAAGACAAGACGCCCGCGCTGCTCGAACAGCTGGCGCAGGGCCGGCTCGACCTGCTGATGATCGCCTTCCCGTATGACACCCCCGGCTGCGAAACGATGATGCTGTTCCGCGACGCCTACCTGTTCGCCTGCGACCGCGGCAGCCCGCTGGCGCGGGTGGACTCGGTGAAATCGCGCGACATCGGTTCGCAGCCGCTGATGCTGCTCGAACCCGGCCACTGCCTGCACAGCCACGCGCTGCCCGTGCTGGAGACGGCCGGCAACGCCCCGGAAACCACCTTTTCCGCCACCAGCCTGCAGACACTGGTGGCCATGGTGGCGGTGGGCATGGGCACCACGCTGCTGCCGCGGCTGGCGGTGGACGGCGGCCTGCTGCAGGGCAGCCAGGTGGTCACCCGTCCGCTGGGTTACGAAGGCGGCAAGNNTTCGGCGGGCGTCGGCGAAGCGCTCGGCGGCCCCGCCGCCGCCAGGACCGGCAAGGCGCGGAGCAAGCGATCCCGCCCGGCGTGAAGTTGACGGCGGTCAAGCGTCCGTCTTTCCGGCGAANNACCCTCGCGCTGGCGCTGGCGATCGCCCTGCCGGCCGTCGCCAACACTCCCGCCCTGCGCTCCGAGCCGATTGCGCCGCTGGCCGCGCCCGAAGTGAAGGAGCCGGCCAAGGCCGAGCTGGGCAAGAAGCTGTTCTTCGACCCTCGCCTGTCGCGCTCCGGTTTCATCTCCTGCAACTCCTGCCACAACCTTTCCATGGGCGGCAGCGACAACCTGCGTACCTCGATCGGACACAACTGGCAGCAGGGGCCGATCAACAGCCCGACCGTGCTCAACTCCAGCCTGTCGGTTGCGCAGTTCTGGGACGGCCGCGCCGCGAACCTGCAGGAGCAGGCCGGCGGCCCCATCGCCAACCCGGGCGAGATGGCCTCCACCCACGTGCTGGCCGTGGACGTGGTGCACTCGATCCCCGGTTACGTCGACGAGTTCACGTCGGTGTTCGGCAGTGGCGAGGTCACCATCGAGCGGATCACCGCCGCCATCGCCGAATTCGAGAAGACCCTGGTGACGCCAGGCTCACGCTTCGACCAGTGGCTGCTGGGCGATGATGGCGCGCTGAGCGAACAGGAGCTGGCTGGATACACCCTGTTCAAGCAGAGCGGCTGCGTGGCCTGCCACAACGGCGCGGCCCTGGGCGGCAACTCGTTCCAGCGCATGGGCATCGTCGAGCCCTACCAGACCGACAATCCCGCCGTGGGCCGCGCCGGCGTGACCGGCAAGGACGCGGACCGGTTCACCTTCAAGGTGCCCACGCTGCGAAACATCGAGCTCACCTATCCGTACTTCCACGACGGTGCCGCCGAGACGCTGGAAGAGGCGGTGCAGTTGATGGGACGCCTGCAGCTGGGCCGCACCTACAGCGAGAAGGAGACGGCGGACATCGTCGCGTTCCTGCACTCGCTGACCGGCAAGCAGCCCGACTTCAAGCTGCCGATCCTGCCACCGTCGTCGAACCAGACTCCGGCGCCGGAGCCGTTCGGCAAGAAGTCCTGAGGATCGCCGGGCGGGCCTTGCAAACAATATTCGGGCAGACTAAATTAGTAATTACTAATTCTTAGATCTGCCCGGAGTTTCCTGCCATGCCCTTTGCCCGCGCTCTACCCGGGGCCCACCCATGATGTGGCTCGCGCTTCTGGGCGCGGTCGCCATCGGCCTGTCCCTGGGGCTGCTGGGCTCCANNGCCCGAGAAGATCGCCATCGCCGGGTCGCTGGCCATCGTCGGCGGCGTGGCGCTTGCCGGTGCCATCCCCTGGACGATCAAGCGCGAGGTGGATTGGCGCAGCGTGGTCTGGTTCGGCATCCCCGGCATGGCCGGCACCTGGCTGGGCGCCGCGGTTTCGCCCTGGATCCCGGGGCCGGTGCAACTGTTCCTGTTCGCGCTGGTGATGCTGATGGCGGCCTGGATGATGTTCCGGCCGGCGAAGGTGCGCCCCGAGGGCTACGTCCACGTGCCGCGCTCGCGCACCCTCATCATCCTCGACGGCCTCGGCGTGGGCGTGCTCACCGGCCTGGTCGGCGTGGGCGGCGGCTTCCTCATCCTGCCGGCGCTGGTGCTGCTGGGTGGCCTGGCGATGCACCGCGCCATCGGCACCAGCCTGTGGATCATCGCGCTCAAGTCCTTCAGCGGCTTCGCCAAGTACGTCAGCGTGCTCGGCGCCGCCGGCATGGTGCTTGACTGGCGCCTGATCGGCATCTTCACCGCGGTCGGCGCCGGCGGCAGCCTGGTCGGCCAGCAGCTGGCCGGCCGCCTGCCGCAGCAGAAGCTCAGGAAGATGTTCTCGGTCTTCCTGGTGCTGATGGGCCTGTTCATCATCGCGCGCACCGCGCCGGGCCTGTTCGGCGCCTGAGCGCGACCACGCATACCCGCTACGGTATGCTCGACACCACCGCCGACACCCTGGAGACACCGATGAAAACCGTTCAGGACATGGTCGCCGAAGCCAAGGCGAACATCCGCGAGATCGACCACGAACAGCTGCTCGAACTGCAGGCCAGGGGCGTGCCGGTGGTGGACGTGCGCGAGCCGGCCGAGTTCGCCGACGGCGCCATCCCCGGCGCGGTGAACATCCCGCGCGGCGTACTCGAATTCGAGGTGGACGGCCACCCGGCCGTGAACTGCGTGAAGGACCCGGCGCTGGGCCATCGCGAGTCCACCATCATCCTCAGCTGCCGCAGCGGCGCCCGCAGCGCGCTGGCGGCCGATGCGCTGCGCAAGCTCGGCTTCCGCGACCCGGTGTCGCTGGCCGGCGGCTTCAATGGCTGGGCCGCCGCCGGCCGCCCCGTCGTCAAATAAGGAATGACCATGACCGACAAGACGCAAACCGGCCGCCGCGGCCTGCTGGGCAAGCTGGCCATGCTGGGCCTGTCCCTTCCCGCGCTCGCCGCCGCCCGGCCCGCCGCGGCCGAGGCCTCGCCGGCGAAGCCGAAACACCGCACCGCCGCGTACCACATCAGCGACCACACCCGCGCCATCAAGATGATGCGCAACCTGGGCGCGCACCGCGCCGCGGACGCCAACGCCGAACTGGTGGTGGTGGCCTTCGGCGGCGGCGTGGATTTCCTGCTCAACGGCGCCATGGACGAGCACGGCAATTCCTACGAATCCATCGTCGACACCCACGTCGCGGCCGGCGTGAAGTTCCGGGTCTGCAACAACACCCTGGTGGCGCGCCAGATCAGCCGCGAACAGCTGCTGCCCGACGTCGAGGTGGTGCCTTCCGGCGTGGCCGAACTC
>DNNT01000135.1 GCA_003497545.1 Arenimonas sp.
CGCGCGAACTGGCCGACCAGGTGGGCAAGGAAATCCGCCGGCTGGCGCGTTTCCTGCCCAACCTCAAGCTCTCGGTGTTCTGCGGCGGCGTGCCGCTGCGCCCGCACCTGGCCTCGCTCACGCACCCGCCGCACGTGGTGGTGGGCACGCCTGGCCGCATCCAGGAGTTGATGGACGAAGGCGCGCTCAGGCTCGACGACGTGCGCGTGGCGGTGCTCGACGAAGCCGACCGCANNCCCTGCTGTTCTCGGCCACCTTCCCCGAGGGCATCCGCGCCCTGGGCGCGCGTTTCCAGCGCGAGCCGGAGGAAGTGACGATCGGCGGCGACGCCTCCGAGGCCATCGAGCAGCGTTTCTACGAAGTGGAGCCGCCGCGCAAGGTGGACGCGATCGCGCTGCTGCTGGGCGACCTGCAGCCGGAATCGGCGCTGGTGTTCTGCAATACCCGCCGGGACGTGCAGCAGGTCTGCGACGAACTGCAGCAGCGCGGTTTCGCCGCCCTGGCCCTGCACGGCGACCTGGACCAGCGCGAGCGCGACGAGGTGCTGGTGCAGTTCGCCAACCGCAGCTGCACCGTGCTGGTGGCCACCGACGTGGCCGCGCGCGGCCTGGACATCGCCGGCCTGCCGGTGGTGATCAGCCACGGCCTGGCCAGCGACACCGACATCCACACCCACCGCATCGGCCGAACGGGCCGCGCCGGCCAGGACGGTCTGGCACTGGCCCTGGTGTCGGGCGAGGACCGCCGGCGTGTCATCGGCATCGAAGAGCAGCTGGGCAAGGCCGTGCGCTGGGAGCGCATCGACCTGTCGCGCAAGGCCGCGCGGCCGACGGCGGCGCCGATGGTGACGGTGGTCATTGACGCCGGGCGACAGGACAAGCTGCGCCCCGGCGACGTGGTGGGCGCGCTCACCGGCGAAGGCGGCCTCGCCGCCACGGCGATCGGCAAGATCGCCGCGTTCGCAACCCGGACTTACGTGGCCATCGAGCGCAGCCAGGCCCAGAAAGCCATGGACAGGCTGCGCACGGGCAAGGTCAAGGGCCGCAGCTTCAGGATCCGGAAGCTGGGCTGACGGCGGTGGCGCGGGCAGGCGCGGGCGCGCCGCGCCCAGCGCGTGCCGGTGAAGGCCGGCATGGGGTCAGCGCCGCGGCAGGGCGCCGGCGGCGCGCGGTTCACGCTGGGCGCGGCGGCGGTTGATCTCGGCGTCCAGGCGGCGGTACTCGGGGCTGCCGATGTCACCGGCCATCACCAGCTCCCAGAGCTGGATGGCGAGTTCGTCGTCGAGGACCTGCTTGGTGGGGAAGGGGATGACAATGCCCATGGCTCGGCTCCGGGTGGTCGGGGGTTGGCTTGCAGGCAAAGCGCTGCATATTCCATGCCAGCCCGGGGGGGTATCCCGCCACCTTCACTCCAACGCCGTGAAACCGTCGGACAGGTCACGGATCGGGACAGGGCGGACCCAAGATGTTCGGTGCCGGCCCCGCACCGGACACAAGGCGCGTCCGCCCCCGCCGGCGTGACTTGCCCCCTGGCGCCATGCCAGCATGCGCGCCACTTCTGACGCAGTGCGGCACCCCGGCCAACCCATGCGAGTCAACAAGCACATCTCCGACACCGGCTACTGCTCCCGCCGCGAGGCCGACCGACTGGTCGCCGAGGGCCGGGTGACGGTGAACGGGCAGCGCGCCGGCATCGGCACCCAGGTGGCCGAGGGCGACGTGGTGGAAGTGGACGGCCAGGCGCTGAAGAAGCGCGAGGCGAAGGCCGGCGGCCGCCGCCACGTCTACATCGCCCTGAACAAGCCGGTGGGCATCACCTGCACCACGGACACCACCGTGAAGGGCAACATCGTCGACTTCGTCGGCCACGAGCAGCGCATCTTTCCCATCGGCCGCCTGGACAAGGATTCCGAGGGCCTGATCCTGCTCACCAGCAACGGCGACATCGTCAACCGCATCCTGCGCGCCGAGGAAAAGAAGGAAAAGGAATACCTGGTCGGCGTGAACCAGCCGGTGACCGACGATTTCCTCCGTGGCATGGCCAAGGGCGTGCGCATCCATGGCCAGCTCACGCTGCCCTGCAAGACCCGCAAGATCGCCCGCTTCGGTTTCGGCATCGTGCTCACCCAGGGCCTGAACCGGCAGATCCGCCTGATGGCCGCCGCCTTCGGCTACCGCGTCACCCAGCTGCGCCGCATCCGCATCGCCAACGTGCGCCTGGGCGAACTCAAGCCCGGCCGCTGGCGCAACCTCACCGAAGCCGAGCTGCGTGGCCTGCTGCCGGAAAACACCGACTGGTGAACCGGGCGTCTGCTAACCTTCGGCGCCGCGTTCGACCCTGCCGGAGTACCCGGATGTCCCTGTCCCGATTCCTGAGCCTGCTGTGCCTGCTTGTCGCGCTGCCCGTGGCGGCCCAGGTCAAGCCCCTGCCTGCGCCCAAGCCGCTCGATGCGCCGCCGCCGCAGGCCATTCCCACCGCCAGCGGCGTCGCCTACCTGGTGCTCAAGCCCGCGCCGGCGCAGGCGCCCATGCCGCGCGGCGCGTTCGTCGAATACACCGCCAGTGCCTGGAGCGCGGACGGCAAGACGCGCCTCAACGGCGCCCAGGCGGGCCCGACCACGGTTTCGATCGCGCGCCTGGTGCGCGAGCAGCCGGCGCTGGCGCGCGCGGTCCTGAGCACCCCGATCGGCGAGACCCGCCGCTGGTGGTTCGACGCCGCGCGGNNAGCCGGGTTATCCGGGCATGCCTGACCTGCCGCATGTCTACGAAGTGACGGTGCTGCGCGAAGTTGACCCGACCCGGGCCCCCGACGACGTGGCCGCGCCACCGGCCACTGCGACGCGCACCGCCAGCGGGCTGGCCTACCGCGTGCTCAAGCGGGGCAAGGGCGGCGCCCGGCCCGCACCCAGCGACGCCATCGTGATCCATTACACCGGCTGGACCACCGACGGCGTGGTGTTCGACAGCTCCGTGGCCCGCGGCGCCCGCGCCACCTTCCCGCTCCCCGCGCTGATCGCGGGCTGGCAGGAGGGCGTGCAGCTGATGTCGCGCGGCGACACCTTCCGCTTCTGGATCCCCGGGCCGCTGGCCTATGACAACGAAGGCCCGCCGGGCGCGCCGCGCGGCATGCTGGTGTTCGACGTGACGCTGTATGGATTCGGCCCGGCGCTGCCGACCGGCGACGGCCGCGTGGTGGCCGACGACGCGCAGGTGTTGCCGGAAGACTGAGCCGGGCCTCAGCCCCGCGCGCGAAGCCAGGCGGCGGCGCCTTCCCCGGCCACCTTGCCGCTGGCGAAGCTGGCGCTGAGCAGGTAGCCGCCGGTCGGGGCTTCCCAGTCGAGCATTTCGCCGGCCAGGAACAGGCCGGGGCGGGCGCGCAGCATCAGGTGTTCGTCCAGCGCTTCCAGGCGCACGCCGCCGGCGCTGGAAATGGCCTCGGCGATCGGGCGCGGCGCCTTGAGCGTGACCGGCAGCGATTTGATGGCGCGGGCGAGGGTGGCCGCGTCGCCGGCGAGGGTTTCCTGCGGCAGCACTTCGCGCAGCAGGGCGGCCTTGACGCCTTCCAGGCCCACGCTGCGGCGCAGGAACTCGCTCAGGCTGCGGCCGTTGCGCGGGCGCGCCAGGTCCTGTTCGAGGCGGGCCAGGTCGCGGCCCGGCACCAGGTCCACCCGCAGCACCGCCTCGCCGTGGCTGGCGATGCGCTCGCGCAGCGCGGATGACAGGAAATACACCAGGCTGCCTTCCAGGCCGGTGGCGGTGGCCACGCATTCGCCCTGGCGCCAGCGCGGCGGGTCTTCCCAGCCCAGGGCCAGGCGCACGGGCTTGATGGGCGCGCCGGCGTGGCGGCTGGCGAAGTGTTCGCTCCAGCCCACGTCGAAGCCGCAGTTGGCCGGCTGCAGCGGCGCCACGTCGGCGCCGGCGGCGGCCAGCGGCGCCACCCAGGCACCGTCCGAGCCCAGCTCCGGCCAGCTGCCGCCGCCCATCGCCAGCACGCTGGCACCAGCCTGGAAACGCCTTTCGCCTTCGGGCGTGTCGAACACGTGTTCGCCGTCGGGGCCCAGCCCGCGCCAGCGGTGCAGCACGTGGAAACGCACGCCCTGTTCGCGCAGGCGCCGCACCCAGCCGCGCAGCAGCGGCGCGGCCTTGAGGTCTTCCGGGAACACGCGGCCGGAACTGCCCACGAAGGTCGGCACGCCGAGCCCGGCGGCCCAGTCGCGCAGGGCGTCGGCGTCGAA
>DNNT01000030.1 GCA_003497545.1 Arenimonas sp.
CCGCGGTGCCTGATACTCAGGACCATTGCGATGCCGCCGAGAATCGCCGCACCTGAGATGATCAGCGTTGCCGTCAACGCTTCACCCAGCAGCACAGTCCCGGCGATGGCTGTGAGTAGCGGAACGCTGAGCTGGACGCTCGCCGCCTGTATTGCCGCAAGACCGGGCAGCGCCGCGTACCAGATGGCGTAGCCGACGCCAGAGGTCAGCGCCCCGGAGAGCAGGGCGTACACGATTCCTGGCGCATCCCATTGCTGCTGGCCAAGCGTCACCAGACAAAGCACTGCTGCCAGCGGCACGGCCTTGATGAAATTGCCCGCAGTTGCTACAAGGGGATTGCTCGCGCCCCGTCCACGCAGCGAATAGATGCCCCAGGCGACACCGGACAGCAGCATGAGCAGTGCGCCGTCCAATGCCGGCGCGCTGCTTCCCGGCAGCAGCAGAATCAGCAATCCGCTCAATGCCAACAGCAAGCCGACAATCTGCCAAGCGCTAAAGCGCTCGCCCCGCAGCAATCCCCAAGCAAGCATGCTCAACTGCACCGCGCCGAACAGCAGCAGCGCGCCGGCGCCCGCCTGCAGTTCCACGTAGGCCAGCGAAAACGCCGCCGCGTAAACGAACAGCGCCAGCGCCGAAGCCCAGCTGCCGCGCCCCGCCTCGATTCGACTTTGCCACGCCGCCAGCGCCCACAGCACCGCCGCGCCCGAGGCCAGCCGCAGGCCGGTGAAACTGGCCGCGTCCATGCCGCCCTCGCGCAGCGCCAGCCGCGCCAGCAGGCTGTTGCCCGCGAAAGCCACCAGGGCCAGCCCCACCAGTGCGGCCAGCCGCACGCCCTTGCGTTCGCTCATCCCGCCAGGCCGGCCTGCAGCAACTGCACGCACCACCAGGCGGCGATGCCCATCTGCACCGCGAAGAAACAAAAGCGCACGGTCACCAGCGTCGGTGCCACCGACACCAGGTGCACCGACGACTGCGCCACGCGCGCCGCCAGCAGCCACGGTGCCAGCGGGTCGGTGAGCGCGCTGAGCTGCAGCAGCAGCGCCAGCAGCATCAGCCCGCCGAAGATCGGGAAACCTTCCAGGCAGTTGGCGTGCGCGCGCAGCAGGCGCTGGGCGAAGGGCGAGGCGTCGCTGCCGTCGGGGCGGAAGCTGTCGGGCTGGCGCTTGCCGCCCAGCACCAGCGCGCTGCGCAGGGTTTCCATCACCAGCAGCAGGAGCAGGGTCCAGCCGATGTAGCCGAGCAGGGCGAAGGCGGTGGCGGTCATGGCGGCTCCGGGGCCTATTTCATGCGGGAGGGCAGGGTCTTTTCGGCGCCGGCCACCATGAAGCGACCGAAGCCGCGGTGGTGCAGCGTGTCCGGCGCCTTCACCTTCGGATCCACCCAGGCGTGGGTGACTTCGAGCACGAACCAGTTGTATTTGTTCACGCCGCGGGTGTCCACGACGCGGCATTCAAGGTTGGCGAAACATTCGTCCACCAGCGGCACGGCGACGGTGCGCGCGGGTTTGGGCGTCAGGCCGAAGCGGGCGAACTTGTTCACCTTCGCGCCGGTGGTGTTGCCGCAGCCCACCACCTGTGCGGCCAGTTCGGCGGTGGGAATATTGATGACGCATTCGCGCGCCTTGCGCAGCAGCGAAAACGAATGGTTGCCCTGGCTCACCACGCAGCCCAGCAGCGGCGGCTCGAAGTCGAGCATCGAATGCCAGGACATGGCCATCAGGTTGCGTTCGCCGCGCCAGGCCGTGCCCAGCAGCACCACCGGTCCCGGTTCGAGCAGGGTGTAGACCTTGCCGGGCGGCAGCGTGCGCTTGGCCATGGGCCGCCGCGGCCGAAGCTCAGGGATGCCCGCGGTAATCGGACCACGACGACAGGCCGTGGCGGCGGGCGATGCCGCGGTAGATCGCCGCCAGCGCGAGCCCGAACACCAAGCCGGCCACGCCCGCGACCACCATCACTTCGATCGGCGAGCTCAAGCCCGGCATGAAGGGCAGCAGCCAGTGCGCCAGCCCGAACAGCACCGCGAACACCACGCCCGCGCTGGCCGCCAGCACCGGGAAGGAGAGGAACATGGGCGGCGGCACTTCCGCGCCCAGCCACCACAGCAGGCGCCACGCGGGCGGCGCGGTGGTGAAAGGCGACACGCCCACCGAGGCCATGTGGCGGTGCAGCTGCGCGATCTTCTCGTCGTGTTTCATGGGCCCATCCTACACAAGCCGGCGCAGGCTGCTAGCCGTGCCGGCGGCGCGTGCGCCACAGCGCCGAAATGACCCACGCAAGGCCCCAGGCCAGCGCCAGCCACAGCACCGCCGCCAGCGCCCAGCCCAGCGGCGTGGGCGCGCACCAGCCCCAGCCGCACAGTCCGTTGTTCTCGAGCACGCCGGGCAGGCCGGCCTTGTGCATCAGCAGCACCGAGAAGTAGGGCAGCACCGCCAGCACCAGCGCCACCGAACCCAGCGCGTCTTCAAAAGCCAGGCCAAGCAACAGCAGCAGCGCGTACGTCGCCACCATCACCCCGAACACCTTCCACGGGCGCGGGCTCATGGGAATCCCTCAGGTGCGTGTTCGCGCCCGCCGCGGCGGTAGCAGCACGGCGGCCAGCAGGCCAACCGGCAGCCCCACCAGCCAGGGGTCCACGCCGTCGCCGAACCAGCGCGCGGCGAAATGGGCGCCGAAGTAGCTGCCCGCCAGTGCAATGATCGCCGTGCGCAGCCGATTCCAGGCCCCGGCATGCCGCTCCAGGCGTGCCTGCCTGGCCGCGGCTTCCGCGGCGGCCTGCGCCATCACGGCGTCGGCTTGGCGCTGTGCAGATTCAAGGTTCATGTCGTGCCCACCAGTGAAAAGACCACGAAGCCACCGAGCGCCAGCGAAGCCAGGCCAAGCCACGGCAGGAAACGTAACACGCCGGGCACCGTGCGCTGGGCGAAATGCCGGTGCCAGCGCCACGGCACCAGCGCCAGCACGAGGGTGGTGATGACCAGCACGACGCCCACTGCGGTGAACACCCGCGGGAACGCCATGGTCGGCGCGACGACCAGCAAGGCTCCGCCCACCACCAGCCGGATCGCGAGTTCCAGGTAATGCAACGCCAGCGAACTGGCGAAGCCCAGCAGGAAGCGCCGGGCCTGCGCCGGCGCCACGAGGCAAGCCAAGCCCAGGCAGGCCAGGAAGGCGCCGGCAAGCAGTACCAGCGCGGTGGCCAGGGCTTCGGTCATGGCAGCACGGACAAGCTGCGCCAAAGAACAACGGCGGCTATCAACGCCACCCAGGCGACGAGGCCGACAACCACACAGGTCCTTTCGCTGGGCTCGGTCTTCAGGCGAAAGCTTCCAAGGATGATCCTTCCGGCTCCTTCCAGCAGGAAGACAACGAAAATCTCGAAAAGGATGCCCGCGACGAGGCGAAACATTCCGAGAAACAGACCGCCGGCGATTTCACCAAATGGCATGGTTGGGTTCCTGGAAGGCGCGGCGTCGCGGAGCAACCGTCTTCAGTTCAACGCCGTGCAGTGGCCGTGAGGCGGCTCATGGGAGAAGGTGGATGTTATCCGCGCCACCCGCCAGCCAGGCCGGGATGCTTACGGCGACCGTGCCGGCGAGTTCGGGGTGTTCCCCGGCCATGTAGGCGACGACCTCGGCCTCGCTCCAGGGGCCGAGCGACGTCTGGTAGCCCGGATAATCGGCTTCAATGGCGCGCCACGATGCGTATTCGCGCCTGGAGACGATAACGGCGCTGTCGGCGTAGACGACGTGCAGCGACAAGGGTGCGGCGCCTGTCATGACTGCCGCGGCCGGTCGAAAGCGAAGCCCGCCATGGCCCAGGCCAAGGCCATGAGCACCGCCACCATGACGGCCACGCTGCCTACCTGCCACGCCGTGCCGCGCGTGCCGGAAAAGTTCAGCGCCAGGTTGCCGGCCAGGAGCGCGGAGACGGGCAGCCACAGCAGCGATGCAAGCAGCGCCATGGCGGCGAACCGGCGCCGGGCCGTACCCCCGTCGCTGAGTAGCCAGGCCGCGCCGGACAGTCCGCACAAGCCCAGGACCATCAGCAGGTTGCCGAGCGGCAGCCCGCCGGGAAGCGGGTATTCGGCCAATGCCGAGCCGGACAGCAGCACGCCGCAGGAAAGCGCGGCAACGGCCACCAGCAACAGCGCCCAAAGCTTGTTCACCCGAAAACCTCCGGCGCGTTGCGGACTGCTTGCGCCGATATTACCCGCAGCCCGCGCCGATGGGGTTTCGCCCCGGCGTTGGGCCTCAGTAGTAGGCGAAGGTGACCACGACCGCCGCTATGACGGCTGCCCAGAACAACAGGCGCAGCGCAAAGGCAAGGGCGCGGATCCAGCGATGCCGCTTGGCCAACCTGGTCGCTGCGGCATCCACCGCCGCCGAGGTAAGGAGGGATTCGATTTCCATGTGGTCTCGTGCCGGAGCCAAGCCGAGCCGATAAGCGGAATGGCTTGGATTAAATGCTGGGTGCGGCACAAAAGTCCGATTGAACGATTGGATAGGCCGTATCAGCCGCTGCCAATGCGCTGCCATGCTTCTCTGTATTCGGGTCTGTCGTAGCTGGTTGGCTGAAGCCAGTAGGACACGCGACCGTCCTTCTCGCCGCGGTGTGCCAGCGCCGCAACCTCGGCGGGAAGCATGATGAAGGCAGATGGCGCGTCGGCGACGCGGTTGATGATTACCCAGAAGTCGCCCAGGCACTTGTCGAGTGAGGTGCCGAGCGGCACCGGGTTTCGCTTGGAAAGCGCCTTGACCTGCACGCCGATGAAGTGCGTTGCGTCGCGGGTGTATGCGACGATGTCCACGCCGCGAGCATTTCGGGCCGTGGGCATCACGTTCCACCCAAGCAGAGACAGGTGATAGCAGCAGTAGTAAAGCCCTGCATTCCCTGTCAGTTGCGGATCAAGCTTCATATGCGGCCTAACGCCTGAGTGAAGCCGCGTCGCGGAGCGACGTCGGCTTGAATGATTGGTTAGGCCTCNNTCACACGCCCTGGGGGACAGTGACCGCTTTGAACGAAGCATAGATAAGCAAAGCAGCGGGAGGCAATGAGACCAGCCACGCGGCCAACTTGGGTCGGTGCCGTTTAATGCGAATGCCCAGCAAAAAAATGAATAGGAACGCCGCAGCAGGCAGCGCACAGAGCCAGAGCAACTCAAGGGGCGGCACTTTGGAGCACGGCACCCCATTGATCTCACAGTTCCGTACGGTCGGAGAAGTCATTGACCAGTACATCATGGCCGAAAGGCCAAAGCCCAGAGCCAGACACAACGCTGATCCAATCCAGAAGCTTCGCATGAGGCTTAACGCCGAGTCGTGGCTTGTGCCCAAGCATATCCCCACTGGGATCGGGGCGCGGGCCGTCGGCAGAGACAGATTCTCTGCGCCTTGAGCGCACCAACTGTGTTGCTCTCAGTCGCCTGCGACCAGGGTGAACGAGGCGCGCGTGCCGGCGCGAGCCTGCGCATGCATCGCCGCGTAAAGCCGCTCCAAATCCTGCGCGAAGCGCTGCGGCTGGAACAACCGCCCCTCGCCCAAGCTCTCCTGCAGCCGCGCACGTAGCGCAGCCCGCGCGGCAGCGTCATTACCCAGCCGCACCGCCATCGCCACCAGCGCCTCGCGGTTTGTGGCCACGGCCTCGGGCAGCCCGGCCGCATGCAGCAAGCTCGCCGCCATCCGGCTCACGAAGTTCTCGCCCGGCCAGGTCAGCACCGGCACGCCCATGCGCAGCGCGTCGCTGGCGGTGGTGCCGGAGTTGTAGGGGTGGGTGTCGAGTGCCAGGTCGGCCAGGGCCAGGCGGGAAAGGTGCGCCTCGCGCGGCAGCGGCGGGGCGAACACCAGCCGTTCCGGCGCCACGCCGCGGCGCGCGGTTTCGGCGCGCAGGTTGTCGGCGGTGGCGGGGTCTTTCGGCGACACCAGCCACAGCACGCTGCCGGGCACGCCGCGCAGCACCGTGCACCAGTCGTCCCACAGCGGCGCGTTGAACTTGTAGGCCTGGTTGAAGCTGCAGAACACCACGCCGCTTTCCGGCAGGCCCGCGGCGGCGCGCGTGGGCGGCGCGGGCATCGGCGCCAGATGGCCGTTCGGCTGGAAGCAGCCGGGCATACGCGCCACGGCTTCGCTGAAGCCGCCTTCCAGCGAAGGCGGCAGCACGAACTCGTCGGCAATCACGTAATCGGCCAGCCGCGGTTCGCCCAGCGTGCCGATGTAGCCGATCCACTGCGCGATCACCGGCGCCGGCCGCCAGGCATTGATGCCCACGCGGCCGTGGCCGGTGTAGCCGGTCAGGTCCACCAGCACGTCGATGCCGTCGTCGCGGATGCGCTGCGCGGCGGCGCGGTCGTCGAGCGCGTCGATGTCCACGAAGTGGTCCACGCCACGCTCGATGGCGGCGCGCCAGGGATCGCCCGGCGCGGGTGCGCGGTAGGCATAGCCGTATACCTGAACCCGCGAACGGTCGTGCGCCGCAATCACTTCGCTCACCAGGAACGACACCGCGTGGTTGCAGAAATCGGCCGACAGGTAGCCGATGCGCAGTGGCCCTTCGGTGGCGCGCGCCGTCGGCGCCAGCGGTGGCGACGCCAGCGCGGCGCCCCACTGCGAACGGGCGAACTTGCGCGCGGCCTCGCGCTGCGCGGCGGCGCCGGCTTCCGGCAGCGACAGCAGCAGCCCCGGCGAAAAATCGCTGCGCTGCGCGCGCGCAAAGGTGGCCAGCAAGTTTTCAGCATTGAGCACCGGGTCCGGCGCCCAGTCGGCCAGGTGGCGGCGCAGGTACAGGCCGTCGCCCAGGCTCTTGAGGTCGTCGGCGTCGAGCTTCACGGCGCGCCGGTAGCAGTCCAGCGCTTCCTTCGTGCGGCCCTGCGCTTCCTTCAGGCCGCCGAGCTTTTGCCAGGCCAGCGCCAGCCGCGGTTCGCGGTTGATGGCCTGGGTGTAGGCGGCCAGCGCCTGCGCGTCTTCGCCCAGCTTCTGGTGCGCGAAGCCCAGGTTCACCCACAGGCCGGCGCGGCCGCCGCCGGCCACGGCGCGCTGGAAACAGGTGCGCGCGCCGGCGAAATCGCGCGCGGTCTGCGCCAGGATGCCGGCCAGGTTCCAGCCGGCCGCGTGTCCCGGTTCAAGCGCGAAGAGCTGGTCGAGCAGGCGCCGGGCGTCGGCGCGCCGGCCGGCGTTGAAGGCTGCCGCGGCCTGGGCGTACAGCTCGGCCGGCATGGCGGGCGGCATGCCGTTCAGCGCGGCTTGGCGGGCAGCGGGAAGGGCGTGACCACCTTCTCGCCGGTGCCGGCGTCGCGGATGCTCAGCTGGCCCTTGCGGTCCACTTCCTCCACGCGCACCACGCTCTGCATCGGCAGGTGCAGCACGCGCGTGTCGGCGAACTCGTCGCGCAGGCGTTCTTCGGTGGGGTCCACCACCACGCCTTCCTTGGCGTCGAACACCAGGTCGGCCACTTCGGTGAACCCCCAGAGCGAACTGGCCGTGACGCGCCGCGCGTACAGCTCGTAGATCTTGCCGGCGTTGAGGAACGTCACCTTGTAGAGGATGCGCTGGTTCATGCCCGCCGATTCTATGCCAGCGCGGGCGCTGCGTCAGTCGCCGGGCACCGCATCCACGGGGGCTTCGAAGGCGATGAAAAGGATGCAGGGTTCACCCGGCGCGCAGACGGCGGAATGGCCGAGCCGGGCCGGTCCGTAGGCGTACATCCCGGGTCGCAGCGTCCGGGGCTCCTGCCCGTCGTAGCTGACCTCCAGGGTTCCTGACACCAGCACCATGCGTTCGGCCGAACTGTGCCAGTGGTGGGGAATGGTGAAGTCGCCGGGCACCTTGAAGAAGACGTCGGCATTGGCGAGCGCGGGATCGCCGTGCAGCACCGCGATCTGGCAACCCTCGGGAATGAAGGCGGGGCAGGGCCCCCAGGCCAGGCCGGGGTCGTCGGTTGCGAACGCGAGCGCGGGCTCGGATTGGCTGGCAAGGGTCGTCGGGCCGGCGAGGGCCAGCAGCAGGGTGGTGGCCAGGGTGAGTCGGGACATGGCGTGCCTCCGGGAGGCGGTGGGGCGGATCGCCCTTCCGAGCAAACGCGTTGGCCGCCCGCGGACGGCCTCTCCCGAACTCAGGTGCCGCGCGAACGCCGCGCCAGCATGGGTTTGAGCGCCAGCGCGTACAGCAGCCCGACCACGAAGCCGGCCAGGTGCGCCCACCAGGCCACCGCGCCGAAGCTGGGGCCGACGAAGGTGAAGATGAGCTGCAGCGTGGCCCACAGGCCAATCAGCAGCGCCGCCGGCACCTTGATGAATTCCAGCCACAGGCCCAGCGGCACCACCACGCCCAGGCGCGCGCCGGGGAACAGCGCAAGGTAGGCACCGATGACCGCCGACACGCCGCCGCTGGCGCCGATGATGGCGCGCGCCGGCGTGCCCATCAGCAGCGCCGCGGCCAGGTTGGCCAGCGCGCCGCCGGCGAGGAACAGCAGCAGGTAGCGCCAGGGCCCCATCGCGCGTTCCGAGGGCAGGCCGAAGATCAGCAGGAACAGCAGGTTGCCGGCCAGGTGCACCGGCCCGGCGTGGATGAACAGCGCGCTGAGCAGGGTGAGCAGGCGTTCGTCGCGCAGCGCGGCGCGCCATTCGGTGACGCTGCCCGACAGCGTGCCCCAGCGCAGCAGCGTGGCGCGCCAGGCGGCGTCGTCGGTCAGCAGCGCGATCCAGATGTAGGCGGCCACCATCAGTGCGGCCAGCAGCGGCGTGGCCCAGCGCCAGGTGGCCTTGCGTCGCGTGGGCAGGTTCACGAACACGGCGCGTGCCTCAGGGCCGCGGCAGCAGCAGGCGGCGGCCGTTGGCCGACAGCACCACGCCGTCGCGGCGGATTTCCTCGATCACCACGCCGCTGGCGGGCGAGGCGCCTTCGCCCTGTCGGCGGCCGTCGAGGATGACGAAACGCTGCGCGGGTTCGTCGGCGAACACGTGCATGCTGAGCTTGAGCGGCGGCAGCGTGGCGCGTTCGGCGGCGGGCAGGTCGGCGAGGCGGGGGAGCAGGGGTTCGACCGGCAGGGTGGGTGCCGCGGCTTCCGCGGGCACCGGCGGCGGTTCGGCGGCGGCGGGTGCGCTGGCCGCTGGCGTGGACGCAGGTACGGACGCGGCCACCGCGGGTGAGGCCGCTTGCGGCGCGGACGGCTGCACTTCAGGCAACCGCTGCGGCGGTGGCGCCAGCGAGTTCGAATCCGCCGGCACTGGCGCGGCCGGCTGGGGCGCGACACTTTCCGGCATGGCAGTCGCCGGCATCGTGGCCGGCGGCGCGTTCACCGCCACCGCCGCC
>DNNT01000182.1 GCA_003497545.1 Arenimonas sp.
CAGCGACTGCACCGCCACCCGCGACGGGTCGATTTTCGACAGCAGGGCCAGGCCGAAGGCGGCGGTCTTGCCGCTGCCGGTGCGGGCCTGGGCGGTGACGTCGCGGCCAGCCAGCATGGGCGGCAGGCTGGCGGCCTGCACCGGGGTCATGGCGTGGTATTCGAGCACGCCCAGGGCCTGGAGCAGCGCGGGCGAAAGTGGGAGTTGCGAGAAGTCGGTCATGCGGCATTCTCGCATGGCCGGGTGGAGCCCCGGCTCAGGACGGGTCGAGCAGCGCCGCCAGGAAGTGCTGCAGCACCCGCGGCTCCATCAGCACCGTGAACAGCACGCCGTAGGCCGCGCCCGCCAGGTGGGCGCTGTGGTTGACCTTGTCGGCCTGCCGGCGGTTGGCCCAGATCGAATAGCCGGTGTAGAACACGGCGAACACGACGGCCGGCACCGGCACCACGTAGACGTAGATCGTCGCCCAGGGCTGCAGCAGGATGAAGGCGAACAGCACCGCCGACACCGCGCCCGAGGCGCCCAGCGTGGCGTAGTCGGGATCGTGCCGGTGGCGCAGGTAACTCGGCAGCGCCGACACCACCAGCGCCGACACGTAGAAGCCCGGGAAACCGAAGGCGCCCAGGTAGCCGGCGAAAAAGCCCTCCATCGCCCGCCCGAAGAAGTACAGCGTGAACATGTTGAACAGCAGGTGCGGGAAATCGCCGTGCACCAGGCCGTAGCCCACAAAGCGGTGGTATTCGTGCNNCGGCCACAGCATCAGCCGCTGCACCAGCGCCTGGTTGCCGAAGCCGAGCCAAGACACCAGTACCGTGACGGCGATGATGCCGACCGTGAATCCCAGTTCCATCGAGAGTCCCTTCCCTTCGCTGGTTCAGCCCTGGCCCATGGGCAGGCGCTTGCCGTCCTTGGTGAGGATTTCGCATTCACGGGTCCAGGCCGGCTGGGCCGAGGTGGAACCGCTCATGCGGCCTTCGGCCAGCGCGTGGAACTCGGTGGCCAGGCCGGCGCGGCCTTGCTTGGACAGCTTGCACTCCATGCGCATTTCGCCCGGCATGGTCTGTGAGTAGGCGCAGGCGCCGTCCTGCTCGCCGGCCACCACGTGGTCGATGGTGAAGCCCTTCATGAATGGATGCGGCCCCTGGTGGCTGGCGGCGCGGCAGGCTTCGACGGCTTCGGCGAAGGCGCGGTCGGCGGCACCGGGTTCCGGCGCGGGTTCGTCCTTGGCCGCGGCCGGGGTGGCCAGGGCGAGCAGCAGGAGCAGCGGGCGGTGGGTCATGGCGGAGTCTCCGTGGCGGGGGCCGGGGTTCAGCGCATCAGTTCGTAGGGCCCGCCTTTTTCCAACGCGCGCTGGTAGGCGGGGCGGCCGTGGATGGCCGCCAGGAAGGCCTGCAGGCGCGGATGGGCGTCGGTGAGCGCGCCGCGGGCCTGGGCAGCCTCGATCGGGAAGCTCATCTGGATGTCGGCGGCGCTGAAGTAGTCGCCGGCGAACCAGGGCGAACGCGCCAGTTCGCCCTCCATGTAATCCACGTGCAGGCGCAGCTGCGGGCCGATGAAATCGGCCATCACCTTGTCGGCGATGGCGCGGGCGATGGGCCTGACGAAAAACGGCGCCGGCGCCGAGCGCACCTTGGAAAACACCAGGCTCATCAGCAGCGGCGGCATGGCCGAGCCCTCGGCGTAGTGCATCCAGTAGCGCAGGCGCCGCCATTCCGGGGTGCCCGGGGGCGGCAGCAGCCGGTCGGCGCCGTAGGTTTCGGCCAGGTATTCTACGATCGCGCCGGATTCGGCCAGCACCAGCGCGCCGTCCCCGAGCACCGGCGATTTGCCCAGCGGGTGCACCGCGCGCAGCGCGGCCGGAGCCAGCATGGTCTTCGGGTCGCGCTCGTAGCGCACCACCTCGAAGGGCAGGCCCAGCTCCTCGAGCAGCCACAGCACGCGCTGCGAACGGGAGTTGTTGAGGTGGTGGACCTTGATCATGGGCTTTCCTTCCCGACGGACCCGCAGCATAACGCCGCTGCCGTTCCGCGACGATTCCGGCGGGCGGTGGCAAAGTGGCGCGCATGAAACGCCTGCGCCTCGCCCTGCCCGCCCTGCTCTGCCTCGCCGCCCTGCCCGCCGCCGCCGGCGACCTCGCGCCCTGCCTCGAACGCCTGCGCCCGCAGGCCCGCGCCTCCGGCATCACCGAGACCAGCTGGCGCCATCTCGACGGCCTGGAGCGCGATGCCAGCGTGCTCGAGGCGCTGGACNNGGCGCTGGACTACCAGCCCGAATTCCGCACGCCGATCTGGGACTACCTTGCCGGCCTGGTGGACGACGAACGCATCGCCGACGGCCAGGCGCGCCTGCTCGAACATGCCGCCCTGCTCGCCCGCATCGAACGCGAACACGGCGTGGACGCCGCCACCGTGGTCGCGGTCTGGGGCGTGGAAAGCGACTACGGCCGCACCTTCGGCAGCAAGGCACTGCTGCGCTCGCTGGCCACGCTGTCCTGCGAAGGGCGGCGCCAGCCGTTCTTCCGCGGCGAACTGTTCGCCACGCTCAAGCTCATCCAGTCCGGCGACCTGCGCCCGGAAGGCCTGGTGGGCTCCTGGGCCGGCGCCTTCGGCCACAC
>DNNT01000184.1 GCA_003497545.1 Arenimonas sp.
ATCGCCCGGCGCCAGCGCCTGCGCCGGCAGCGGCACTTCGGTGGCCGGGACGCGCAGGCCCAGGCCCGGCAGATCACAAGACGACATGCGTGTGTTTCCTCTCAGGCGGGGGCCGATTCTTCCAGCAACGCCTCGGCGTCCTCGGGCCCGAACTCGCCTTCCCAGCGCGCCATCAGCGCGAGGTAGAGCAGCTTCTCGAACTCGGGCTGGAAGCGGCGGATCACCGAATCCGGGTCGGGCATCAGCTTGGCGTCGGCGATCAGGCCGAAGTGCACCGCGCCGTTGTAGCTCAGGATGGAAATGCCCAGGCCGATCGAACCGGTCTGCGGCACCCAGAACATCAGGTCGCTGATCTTGCTGCCGCCGAAATACAGCGGCACCTGCGGCCCGGGCACGTTGGTGGCCACGGCCGAGGCCTTGCGGCTGAACATCTCCAGCGCCAGCGCCTGCACCGGCGGCGGCGCCATGCCCACCGCCGCCAGCGCGCCGAAGGTGGCCACCGCCTGGCGCGACTTGCGCAGCACCTTCATGCACTCGGCCACGCGCGCCAGCCGGCGCATCGGGTTGGGTTCGCCCACCGGCAGGTCCAGGAACACCAGGCCGAAGTGGTTGCCCAGCTGCTTGGCGTGCTCCAGCGGCCGCAGGTTCACCGGCACGGTGGCGCGGATGGTGATGCCGTCGAGCTGTTCGCCGCGCTCGAGCAGGTAGCTGCGCAGCGCGCCGCTGGCCGAGGCCAGCAGGATGTCGTTGACCGTGCAGTGCAGCGCCTGGCTCACCGACTTCACTTCGGCCAGCGACAGCGGTTCGGCCCAGGCCACGCGCTTGCTCACGCCAAGGCGGCCCTTGAGCACCGTCTCGGGATCATCGGGCAGCGCCAGCGCATGGCCGATTTCGCGGGCGATCTCGACGCCTTCGTTGGCCAGCACCGCGGCCAGGGTCGGGTCGCGGTAGAAGTCCATGCCCTTCTCGAGCATCTTGTTGCCGAGCTTCACGTAGCGGTCGATGGCGCCGACGCGCTGCGCCACCGGCGCGTGTTCTTCCTTCTTCAGCCAGCGCTTGGCCAGCGCGGCCTTGCGCTTTTCGTCGAGCTGCATTTCGGTGAGCGAGAGCAGCACCTGCACCAGCGCGATGCCGTCGGCGTAACAGTGGTGGATGCGGGCGATCAGCGCCGAGCCGCCGTTGAAGCGCTCGACCAGGTGGAACTGCCAGAGCGGCTTGGATTTATCGAGCGGCGTGGAAGCGAGCTGGCTGGTCAGGCGCTCGAGCTCGCGCTTGCCGCCCTTGCCGGGCAGTGCGGTCAGGTGCAGGTGCCAGTCGAGGTCGAAGTCGGCGTCTTCCTGCCAGAAGGCGCCCGTGGGCCCGTCCACCGCCTTCTGGCGGAAGCGCGGGTAGGACAGGAACTTCTGCTCGATCACCTTGCGCAGGGTCTTGATGTCGAGCGGGCTCTCGAGCATCAGCACGCCGGTGATCATCATCAGGTTGGTGGCGCGCTCCATGCGCAGCCACGCGGTGTCCACCCGGGACATCGGCGTCTTGCGGTGCTTCTTGCGGGCCTCGGCCATGCGTGCTCCCCCGGTACCCGGGCAGGATGCCGGCCGCGCCGTGCGGGCGTCAACGCTCGGCGGGCGGCTTGGTCTTGGGGCCGGAGTAAGCCTCGAGCGCGGCCTCGCGGCTGGCCTTGAGGTCCACGATCGGCTTCGCGGGGTAATCCGGCGCCAACCGGCGCAGCAGGTCGGCGTGTTCCCAGGGGGCCGACAGCGCCGCGTCGGGCAGCTTCGCCAGCTCCGGCACCCAGCGCCGCACGTACTTGCCGGCGGCGTCGAACTTCTCGGCCTGCGCCACCGGATTGAAAATCCGGAAGTACGGCGCGGCGTCGGCGCCGGTGCCGGCGGTCCACTGCCAGCCCTGGGTGTTGTTGGCCAGGTCGGCGTCCACCAACGTGTCCCAGAACCACTGCGCGCCGTGTTTCCAGTGGTAGCGCAGGTTCTTGGTGAGAAAGCTCGCCACCACCATGCGGGTGCGGTTGTGCATCCAGCCGGTGTGCCACAGCTCGCGCATGCCGGCGTCGACGATGGGCACGCCGGTGCGGCCGCGCTGCCAGGCCGCCAGCAGGCGCGCGTCGGGACGCGCCCAGCGGAACTCCTGGAAACGCGGGTTCATGTTTTCCTGCGCCGTGTGCGGGAAGTGGAACAGCAGGTGGTGGCTGAACTCGCGCCAGCCCAGCTCGCTCAGGAAGTGGTCGATGTCGGGCTGCACCGCCGCCGGCCAGGCCTGCGCCAGCACGCGCGCGACGATGGTGCGCGGCGAGATCTCGCCGAAGTGCAGGTGCGGCGACAGCTTCGAGGTGGCGATGCGGTCGGGGAAGTTGCGCTGCTCCTTGTAGCCGCGGGCGGCACCATCAAGGAAGGCGTCGAGCAGCTCGAGCGCGCCGGCTTCGCCCGGCACCCAGTGCTCCCAGAAGCCGGCGTCCCAGCGGGGTTCGGGGCGCCGCGGCTCCAGCCGCAGGTCTTCCACGCCCAGGCCGGCCAGCATCGGCGGCAGCTCGGGCAGGCGCGCGGGCGCGGCGGCCGGCATGCTCGCGTCCAGGCGCTGGCGGGCGTTTTTCCAGAACGGGGTGAACACACGGTAGGGCTCGCCCTGCCCCGTCTGCACGGTCCAGGGCTCGGCCAGCAGCGCGGCGCTGTGGCTTTCCACGTGCAGGCCGCGGGATTTCAGGCCCTGCTTGATGCGGGTGTCGCGGGCGATGGACGCCGGCTCGTACAGCCGGTTCCAGTGCAGCGCCTCGGCCTTGGTTTCGGCGATGAGCTTTTCGATCTCGGCCAGGCTGTCGCCCTGGCGGATCACCAAGCGCGAACCGCGGGCGCGCAGGTCGGCGTCGAGCGCCTGCAATGAACGGTGCAGCCAGGCATGGCTGGCCGCGCCCGGCGCCCAGGGCGCCTCTTCACCGGGCGCGTGGATGTAGACCGGCACCGGCACCAGGCCGGCCTCGAGTGCGGCCTTCAGGGCCGGGTTGTCGGCCAGGCGCAGGTCGCGGCGGAACCAGACGAGCGCGTGCCCCATGTCAGCCCGCCCGCACCAGCGGCCGCACGGCCTGGAAACCGCCGTCGAGCGCGATCACCTGGCCAGTGACCCAGCCCGCCTCCTCCGAGAGCAGGAAGGCGCCGAGCGAAGCGGCGTCGTTGGCTTCGCCGTGGCGGCCCAGCGGGTACTGCGCGGTGATGGCACGCGCCGAGGCTTCGGTGGACAGCATGCGGGCGGTGGCCGGCGTGTGCATCAGCCCCGGGGCGATGGCGTTGACGCGCAGTCCGGCGCCGGAGAAATCCGCCGCCAGCGCGCGCACCAGGCCTTCCACGCCCCCCTTGGCCATGGCGATGACGGTGTGGTTGGCCACGCCGATGCCGGCCGCCACCGAGCTGAAGAACAGCAGGCTGCCGGGGTGCTCGGATTTCTGCACTCGCGGCGCGTAGGCCTTGGCGACGAAGAAGGCGCTGTCGAGGTTGGCGGCCATGCACTGGCGGTACTGCGCCTCGGTGGTGCGGCCGATCGGCGCCACCAGCACGGCGCCGGCGCAGTGCGCCACGGCGGCCGGCGGCGCGCCGAAGGCCTCGCTGGCATCGGCGATGGCGGCCTCGGCGCCCTCCTCGGTGCCGACGTCGGCCTGGATCACCAGGTCGCCCTCCTCCGCGGCCACGCGCGACGGGTCGCGCGACACCAGCGCCAGCCGCCAGCCGCGCGCGCGCAGCAGCTCGGCCAGGGCGGTGGCGACGCCGCCGGAGGCGCCGGTGATCAGGCAGGTGCGCATGGGGGTGTTCCTGGTGGCCGTGGTTGGCCGCCAGCCTACCGCTTCGGGCCGTGTTCCGGCCGTGAACCGGCGGCCAGCACGGCCCGCAGTTCCGCGGCCTGGCGGCGGATGGCGGCCAGTTCCTGCGGCGGCTTGCGGCCCAGGTGGCTCCACTGCAGCGCCGTGCGCGGGTGGCGGGCGAAGCGCGTTTCGTGGCGGGCCAGGAAATCCCAGTACAGCGTGGTGTAGGGGCAGGCGCGCGGGCCCGTGGCTTCGTCGGGCCGGAAGCGGCAGCCGGCGCAGTGGTTGGACATGCGCTGGATATACTTGCCCGAGGCCGCGTAGGGCTTGCTGACCATGCGCCCGCCGTCGGCGTACTGCGACATGCCCAGCACGTTCGGCAGCTCCACCCACTCCACCGCGTCCACGTACACGGCCAGGAACCATTCGTGGATGGCGCGCGGGCGCACGCCCAGCAGCAGCGCGAACAGGCCCAGCACCATCAGCCGCTGGATGTGGTGGGCATAACCGAGCTCCAGCGTCTGCCGCAGCGCGTCGCGCAGGCAGGCCAGGTCGGTGTCGCCGGTCCAGAAGAAGGCCGGCAACGGCGCTTCGGCGTGCAGCGCGTTGTCGTCCAGGAAGTCCGGCATGCGCTTCCAGTACAGGCCGCGCACGAACTCGCGCCAGCCCAGCACCTGGCGCACGAAGCCTTCCACGGCTTCGATCGGCGCGCGGCCCTGCTCCCAGGCGCGCACCGCCGCCTGCACGACCTCGCGCGGGTCGAGCAGCTTGAGGTTCATCGCGGCGGACAGGCGCGAGTGGTAAAGCCAGGGTTCGCCCTCCCACATCGCGTCCTGGTAGCGGCCGAACAGTGGCAGGCGATTGGCGATGAAGTCGTCCAGCGCGGCGCGGGCCTGGGCGGGATCCAGCGGCCAGTCGAAGCCGTCGAGGCGGCCCGGGTGGCTGGCGAACCGGGTGGCGACGAGCGCGAGCACTTC
>DNNT01000216.1 GCA_003497545.1 Arenimonas sp.
CACGAAATCGGGCCGGCGGGCATGGTGCCAATGGTGGTAGCGCGGCAGTACCAGCACATGCTCCAGCCAGCCGAAGCGCAGGCCGAGGTTCGCATGCGCCAGCACCGCCTGCAGCCCGACCAGGATCACGTAGGCGTTGACCACGCCCGGCGAGAAGCCAAGCAGCACCAGCGGCAGCAGCACCATGCCGCGCGTGAGCAGCACTTCCAGCAGGTGCATGCGCGAACCCGCCAGCCAGTCCATGTGCCGGCTGCCGTGGTGGATGGCGTGGAAACGCCACAGCAGGGGCACCCGGTGGTAGGCACGGTGCAGCAGGGCCTGGGCGAGGTCGGCACCCAGCACCGCCATCGGGAACTGGAGCCAGGCCGGCAGCGACTGGATCGCCGACTGCAGCGGCGGGTAGGCCGCCAGCGCCGCCACGCTGCTGGTCCAGGCCGTGACGGCGATCAGGATGAACTGCACGCCGACGTGGCTGGCGAAGAAGTAGGCGAGGTCGGTGCGCCATTCCGGCCGTAGCGGTGATTGTTCCAGCCTCCCAAGCGCGCGTTCGAGCGGCACGAACACCAGCGCCGAGAAAAACAGCGACAGGACGAACCAATCCAGCCCGAGCGAATAGGGCGTCTGGCCGATCGGATCCATCCGGACGTCGGTGCCACCCAGCAGTACCGCCAGCGTGGCGCTGCCGACGCCCGCCAGCGCCACCCGCCGGCCGCGTCCGCGCAGGATGGCCAGCGTTCCGCAAACAAACGAGGCCACCAGGCCAGCCAGCAGCAGGCCGCGGGCGAAGGCTTCGGTGTAGACCTGGCGGAATTCGCGGCTGGTGAGCAGCTCCGGGAAATGGAAACACAGCACGCCGGCTAGGCTGGCCAGGCCGAGCAGGGCGGAGATCGACGCCAGCCACGAGTGTCGCGAGCGAACCATGGCGCCATCCTTGGCCGGCCCGCGCATCCACGCAAGGGGGGGGGGCGGGTTAGAATGGTGCCCCCCGAGCCCGTGCGACCTTCAGTGACCGCCCTTCCCCCCGATATCCACCTGGTCATCGAAGACCGCCCCGATTACCTCTACGCCGCCGTCAGCGGCCCACGCGACAGCCAGGAGATCTCCCAGGCCTACTGGGCCCTGGTTGCGGCCGAGTGCCAGCGCCGCAAGGCCCGCAAGCTGCTGGTGGTCGAGAACCTGGGCGATTTCGAGGGCGAGCGGAACATGACCTTCACCGTGGACTACCTGTTCGCGCTGGGCATGGACAAGCTGCAGGTGGCCTTCGTGGTCGGCCGGGTGGAGCTGATGGCGGCGATGGAGCACGGCGAAATCCTCGCCCTCGAGCGTGGCGCCAACGGCCGCGTGTTCGGCTCGGTGGCGATGGCCGAGCGCTGGCTCAAGCACGGCAGCGCCTGAATCCCGGGCGGCCGGGCCGCCCGCGCGGTAGAATGGCCGCATGTCCCTGATCACCCTGCAAGGCGTCGACTACGGCGTCGGCGGCCCGCTGCTGCTCGAAGCCGTGAACCTCACGATCGAGCCGAACGAGCGCGTCTGCATCGTCGGCCGCAATGGCGCCGGAAAATCCACCCTGCTGCGCCTGATGGCGGGCGAGATCGTGCCCGATGACGGCGTGCTGCGCCGCGAGGGCCGCATCGCCGGCCTGGCCCAGGAAGTGCCGCAGGGCCTGGGCGGCACCGTGTTCGACGTGGTGGCCCTGGGCCTGGGTGAGCTGGGCGCCGACCTGGCGCGTTACCACCACCTGCTGCACGACGACGCCGACATCGACATGGTCGAACTGGGCAACGTGCAGGCGCGCATCGACGCCGGCAACGGCTGGCAGATCGAGCAGCGCGTCGAACAGGTGATCAGCAAGCTCGACCTGCCCGAGGACGCTGATTTCGCGGCCCTTTCGGGCGGCATGAAGCGCCGCGTTCTGCTGGCCCAGGCCCTGGTGGCCGCGCCCGACGTGCTGCTGCTCGACGAGCCCACCAACCACCTGGACATCGAATCGATCGCCTGGCTCGAGGAGTTCCTGAAGAACTTCGGCGGCAGCGTGGTCTTCGTCACCCACGACCGCCAGTTCCTGCGCAACCTGGCCACCCGCATCCTCGAGATCGACCGCGGCCAGGTCACCAGCTGGCCGGGCGACTACGCCAACTTCCTGCGCCGGCGCGAGGAGCGCCTGCACGCCGAAGCCCAGGCCAACGCGCTGTTCGACAAGAAGCTGGCGCAGGAAGAAGTGTGGATCCGCCAGGGCATCAAGGCCCGCCGCACCCGCAACGAGGGCCGCGTCACCGCGCTCAAGGCCATGCGCCGCGAGCGCGCCGAGCGCCGCGAGCAGCAGGGCAACGTGCGCATGGCCGCCGCGTCGGCCGACAAGTCCGGCAAGCGCGTGTTCGAGGCCAAGGACGTGGATTTCGCCTATGGCGACCGCGTGCTGGTGAAGGGTTTCAGCACCGTCATCCAGCGCGGCGACAAGGTGGGCCTGATCGGCCCCAACGGCTCGGGCAAGACCACCACCCTCAAGGCCGCCCTGGGCCTGGTGCCCTACGAGGGCGAACTCAAGGTGCTGGGCAAGAACCCGCGCACCGAGCGCGACGAGCTGATGCACGACGTCTGCTTCATCGCCGACGTGGCCGTGCTGCCGCGCTGGCTGAAGGTGAAGGACGCCGTGGACTTCGTGGCCGGCGTGCACCCGCGCTTCGACCGCAAGAAGGCCGAGGCCTACATCGCCCACACCAAGCTGACGCCTGACATGAAGGTCAAGCAGATGTCCAAGGGCATGATCGTGCAGCTGCACCTCGCCCTGGTCATGGCCATCGACGCCAAGCTGCTGGTGCTGGACGAACCCACGCTCGGCCTCGACATCCTCTACCGCAAGCAGTTCTACCAGAACCTGCTGGAAGATTATTTCGACGAGCAGAAGACCATCGTCGTCACCACCCACCAGGTCGAGGAGATCGAGCACATCCTCACCGACCTGATGTTCATCCGCGAAGGCAAGATCGTGCTCTCGGCGAGCATGGACGAGGTGGGCGAGCGCTTCTGCGAAGTGATGGTCCCGGCCGACAAGGCCGACGCGGCCCGCGCCCTCAAGCCGATCGACGAGCGCTCGGTGTTCGGCAAGGCCGTGATGCTGTTCGACGGGGTGCCACGCGAGCAGCTGGCCGCCCTGGGCGAGGTCCGCAACCCCGGCATCGCCGACCTGTTCGTCGCCACCATGAAAGGAACCTACGCATGAACACCTTCAAATGGCTCCTCAAGCGCGAATCCTGGGAGCACCGCGGCGGCTTCCTGTGGGCCCCGGTGGTGGCCGGCGCGGTTTTCCTGGTGATCAGCCTGATGGCGATCATCGCAGGTGAAAGCGTCCGCCGCGGCGTGGACGGCGAATCCGTGCAGATGAACGGCGTCGAGCTCAGCCAGCTCACCAAGACCCTCACTGCCGAAGAGGCGGCGGAACTGGGCGGCGCGCTCGACCTGGGCGCCCTGCTCGCCGGCTCCTGGCCCTACATCGTGCTGGCGTTCGTGGTGTTCTTCTACTGCCTGGGCTCGCTGTACGACGAACGCAAGGACCGCAGCGTGCTGTTCTGGAAGTCGCTGCCGCTGTCCGACGGCCAGACCGTGCTCTCGAAGCTGGTCAGCGCCCTGGTCGTGGCCCCGGTCATCGCCACGCTCGCGGCCATCGCCACGTCGTTCGGCTTCCTGGTCCTGCTCAGCGGTTACGCGCTGTTCCACGGCGTCAATCCGCTCGACCTGATCTGGGGCCCCGCGAGCCCGCTCACCGTGGCCCTGCACCTGGCCGGCGCCCTGCCCGTCTACGCCCTGTGGGCCATGCCCACCGTCGGCTGGCTGCTGCTGGTCTCGGCCTGGGCCCGCACCAAGCCCTTCCTGTGGGCCCTGCTGGTGCCGGTGTTCTCGGGCATCCTGGTCAGCTGGTTCGACGTGATGGAAATGTTCGGCTCACGGGCCGAGTGGTTCTGGCAGCACGTCGTCGGCCGCATCCTGCTGGGCACGGCCCCGGGCATGGACCTGGTCTACCGCGGCGCTTCCGACCCGGCGATGCGCAACTTCAACCCGGAAGGCCCGCAGGACATCGTGGCCCTGTTCTCCGCCCAGAACGCCTGGGGCGCCTTCCTGACCCCGGACCTGTGGATCGGCGTGGTGGCCGGCGCGGCCNNGTGCCATCCACTTCCGCCGCTCCCGCGACGAAGGCTGATTAACCCCCTTGGCGGGGCGCCCACCCGGGCCGCCCCGCCTTTTTTCTTTGCTGATCACCGGAGGCCCCATGTCCCGACTCCCCCTGCTGCTGGTTCCCCTGCTGGCCCTCGCGGGCTGCGGCTCGTCCGAGCCCCCGGCCGAATCCGGCAAGACCGGCATGGCCGCGGTGTCCGAAACGGCCATGGCCGATCTTCGCGAGGAACTCGCCAACGAGAACCTCCGCCTGGGCGAAGGCGACGCCAATGCGCCCAAGGCCGAGATCACGCCCGCCGGCGACCTGCTGATCGGCGGCGAAGCCGTGCCGCTCAACGATGCCCAGCGCAAGCTCGTGCTCGACTACCGCGCCCAGCTGGCCGGCGTGGCCCAAGCCGGCGCCGAGGTCGGCCTGCAGGCGGCCGAACTGGCGACCCGCGCCCTGGCCGAAACCGCCAAAGGGCTGGTCAGCGGCGACAAGACCTCGATCGAGGAGCGCGTGAAGGCCCAGGCCAAGGACATCGAAGGCACCGCCAAGGCCCTGTGCGACCGCCTGCCGGCGCTGTACGCCTCGCAGCAGGCGCTGCGCCAGGCCGTGCCGCAGTTCGAGCCCTATGCGCAGATGGACGAAAGCGACGTCGAAGACTGCCACGTCGAACAGTGACCCGGAGCGAACGATGAAACGACTTGCCCTGCTTGCCCTGCTGCTGCCGGCCGCCGCTTCGGCCGCCGACTGCGAATTCAACGAACCGCGCAGCCTCGCGCTCGACCTGGACGGCGTGCGCGTGGTGCGCTTCGAGGTGAACCAGAACGACCTGCGCCTGGGCGCCACCACCGGCGCCGCCGGCCTGACCGCCCGCGCCTGCGCCTCCGACCCGGACTATTTCCCGCAGCTGGTGCTGGAACAGCGCCGCAGCGGCGACACCCTGCTGGTGCGCGCCGAGCGCCGTGGCGTGTCGAGCGGCATCTTCTTCAAGCCCACCTACGCCTACCTCGAGCTCAACGCCCAGCTGCCGGCGGGCCTCGACATCGAGCTCGACGTGGGCTCGGGCGACGCCTGGGCCTCGGGCATGAAGTCGGTGCGCGCCGAGGTCGGCTCGGGCGACATCGAACTGCGCGACATCGCCGGCCTGGTGCGCGCCAGCGTCGGTTCCGGCGACGTGTCCCTGGAAGGCGCCGGTGAACTGGACCTGCGTTCGGTCGGCTCGGGCGACTTCGAGGCCAGCGACATCCGCGGCCCCGTGCGCATCGGCTCGGTGGGTTCGGGTGATCTCGCCGTGGCCGGCGTGAAGGGCGATGTGGAGGTGGACGAGATCGGCTCCGGCGACCTGGAGATTTCGCGCGTCGAGGGCAGCGTCCGCATCGGCCGGATCAACTCCGGCGATGCCAACGTGCGCGACGTCGGCGGCGACCTGGTCGTGCGCCGCATCGGCAGCGGCGACGTTTCCCACCGCGGCGTGCGCGGCCGGGNNCCCCCGCCACCCGGCTTGCCGTGGATGCCACCCATGGCCAGGGCGGCCGGGTCGAGCAGCTTGCGCAGGGCCTTTTCGCCCAGGCCCGTGCGCATCATCGCCACCTGCAGCACCGGCTTGCCTTCGTGGTAAGCCTGTTTCGCTATGGCCGCAGCGTTTTCGTAGCCGATCACGGGATTGAGCGCCGTCACCAGGATCGGATNNAGCCGGTCCCTGTGCACCTTGAAACCCTGGATGGCCGAGTCGGCCAGCACCCTCGAACCGTTGGCCAGCAGCTCGATCGACTGCAGCAGGTTGTGCGCGATCACCGGCAGCATCACGTTGAGCTGGAAGTTGCCGCTGGCCCCGGCGATCGTCACGGTGGCGTGGTTGCCCATCACCTGGGCGCAGACCATGCACACCGCCTCGGGCACCACCGGGTTCACCTTTCCCGGCATGATGGAACTGCCCGGCTGCAGCGCCGGCAGTTCGATCTCGCCCAGGCCGGCCAGCGGGCCGGAATTCATCCAGCGCAGGTCGTTGCTGATTTTCATCAGCGTGGCCGCCAGCACGTTGAGCTGGCCCGAAAGCTCCACCGCGTTGTCCTGCGCGGCGATGCCCTCGAACAGGTTGCGCGCCTGCACGAAACGCTGCCCCGACAGCACCGACAGTTCCTTGGCGACCTTCTTGCCGAACCGCGGGTCGGCGTTGATGCCGGTGCCCACGGCGGTGCCGCCGATGGGCAGCTGGCGCACCCGGTCGAGCGTGTCCTGGATGCGGTCGATGGCCGTGGCCAGCTGGGCCGACCAGGCACCGAGCTCCTGGCCCAGGGTCAGCGGCATGGCGTCCATCAGGTGGGTGCGGCCGGTCTTGACCACCTTGCCGACGCGGCGCGCCTTGCGGTCGATGGTCAGGCGCAGGTGCTTGAGCGCCGGCAGCAGGCGCTCGCGGCAGGCCAGCAGCGCCGCCACCTGGATGGCCGTGGGCACCACGTCGTTCGAGCTCTGGCCCATGTTGACGTGGTCGTNNCAGGCTGGCGATGACCTCGTTGGCGTTCATGTTGCTGGAGGTGCCCGAACCGGTCTGGAACACGTCCACCGGGAACTGGCCGTCGAGGTCGCCGGCGGCCACCTGCAGGGCGGCGTCGCGGATGGCGTCGGCCACGGCCGGCGGCAGGTGGCCCAGGCTGGCGTTGGCGGACGCCGCCGCGGCCTTCACCAGGCCCAGGGCACGCAGGAAATAGCGCGGCATGACCAGCCCCGAGATCGGGAAGTTCTGCACGGCGCGCTGGGTCTGGGCGCCGAAGAGCGCGCCGGCGGGCACCTCGAGGGCGCCGAGGCTGTCGTGTTCGGTGCGGGGGGTCGCGGCCATGGCGGTCC
>DNNT01000174.1 GCA_003497545.1 Arenimonas sp.
CTCAGGCCACGTGCCGGGCGCCGCGGCGGGCCGCGTGGCGGCCGAGCGCGCGGTCGATGCGCGCGAACACTTCCCGCACCACCTCGGCTTCCGGCAGCAGCGTCACGCGGAAGTGGCGCGAGCCCGGCACGTTGAAGCCGGTGCCCGGCACCACCAGCACGTCCTCGGTTTCCAGCAGTTCGAGCGCGAAGGCCTGGTCGTCGAAACCTTCCGCCGCCGCGCCCACCACCTGCGGGAAGGCGTAGAGCGCACCGGCCGGCGCCACCACGGAAAGGTGTTCGCTGGCGGCGCAGTTGTCGATCACGGCCTGGCGCGAGGCATGCAGGCGGCCGCCCGGCGCGGTGAGCTCGCGGATGGTTTCCGGCCCGGCCAGCGCCGCCGGAACGGCGAATTGCGCCGGCACGTTGGCGCACAGGCGCAGCGCGCTGAGCAGGTCCATGGCGTGGTGGTAGTCGCCCACCTTCAGCGGGTCGCCCGAGAGCACCGCCCAGCCCACGCGCCAGCCGCAGGCGCGCCACACCTTCGACAGGCCGCCGAAGCTCAGGCACGGCACGTCGCCGGCCAGCGGCGCCAGCGGGGTGAACTGCGCGTCGTCGTACAGGATGCCGTCGTAGATCTCGTCGGCCATCAGCAGCAGGCCGTGGCGCGCGGCGATGTCCACCAGGCGCTTGAGCAGTTCCGGCGGGTAGTTGGCGCCGGTGGGGTTGTTCGGGTTGATCACCACCAGCGCGCGCGTGCGCGGCGTCACCAGCTTCTCGATTTCGTCGGGATCGGGCAGGAAGCCGTTTTCCGGCGCGCAGCGGTAGTACACCGGTCGGCCCTGGTTGAGGATGGTGGCGGCGCTCCACAGCGGGTAGTCGGGCGAGGGCAGCAGCACTTCCTCGCCCGGGTTGAGCAGGGCGCGCAGGGAAATGTCGATCAGCTCGCTTACGCCATTGCCCACGAACACGCGCTCGGCGCTGGCGTTGGGCGTGCCGCGGCCGCGGTGGAACCCAGCGATGGCCTCGCGCGCCAGCGGCAAACCCTGCTGGTGCGTGTAGGGATCGGATTCGCCCACGTGGGCCGACACGGCCTGCTGCAGGTGCGCCGGCGCCCGGAAGCCGAAGGCGCCGGGATTGCCGATGTTGAGCCGGATCAGCTGCCGCCCCTGGCCCTCGAGTTCGCGGGCGCGGCGGGAGAGTTCGCCGCGGATGTCATAGCGGACCTCGCGCAGGCTTTCGCGGGTCGGCATCGGGCTGTGGGGCATCGTGGAACAGGCTCGGGCAAGGGTGATGGCCCGAGGTTAACGGAATCTTGACGTGCTTTCAGCCGGTTTTCCGCGCCCCGGCGAGGGCCAGGCCGGCCGCCACGGTGAAACCCAGCTCCCAGGCCAGCGCCCAGGCGAAGAAGGGGGTGAATTCGCCGGTCTGGGCGATGCCCAGCAACCGCACCGCGCCGATGCCGCCGTTGCCCAGCGCCACCAGCCACAGCCCGGGCTGGCGCCAGGCCGGCTGGAGCGTGCAGGCGAGCAGGAACGCGCCCAAGCCCAGTTCCAGCCCGCCGTAGAAGGCCTGCAGCTCCACCCGCCCCGCCGGGGTGCCCAGGATGCCCACGGCCGCCAGCACCCCGGCGGGGTCGAGCGTGATCGCCACGCCAAAGCCCAGGAAACCCAGGCCCGCCAGCGCCAGCACGAAGATGCGGAAACGTTCCATGCCCGCAGTCTGGGCGGCCCCCGGTGAGCGGCACGTGCAGGCCGGCGTATCATCGCCGCCAATGCATGCCCAACCCGACGACCTCGCCCGCCTGCGCGCCATCGGCTGGCCCGATGACGCCACCGCCCGCGAGGCCCTGGCCGCCGCCGACGGCGTGCGCCTGGCGCGCGTGGCCAGCCAGCACCGCACCGCCTACGACGTGGCGCTCGGCCCCGACGACGCGCTGATGAAGGTGCAGCCGCCCATGCCCTGGACGCGCCCGCGCTTCCCGCCCGACCAGCGCGCCGCCGTGGGCGACTGGGTCACGCTCGACGCCTCCGGCCNNCGTCGCCATGCTGCCGCGCCGCTCCATCCTCAAGCGCGGCGCCGCCGGCGAACACCACCGCCAGCAGCTGATCGCCGCGAACGTGGACCACGTGCTCGTGGTGGTCGGCCTGGACCAGGACTTCAACCCGCGCCGCATCGAACGCTACCTGGTGCTCATCCGCGCCAGCGGCGCCGACCCGGTGCTGGTGCTGACCAAGGCCGACGAGTGCGACATCGTCGACGACTGCGTCGACCTGCTGATGGAAGTGGCCGAATCCGGCGTGCCGATCCACCCGGTGAACGCCAAGGACCCGGCCTCCACCGCCGTGCTGCACCCCTACCTGGGCCCCGGCCGCACGGTGGTGCTGGTGGGCAGTTCCGGCGCGGGCAAGTCCACGCTCACCAACACGCTGCTCGGCCGCGAGAAGATGANNTGAAGACGAATGCCGTGCGCGCCAACGATTCGCGCGGCCGCCACACCACCACCGCGCGCGTGTTGCTGCCGCTGCCACAGGGCGGCTGCCTGATCGACACCCCGGGCATGCGCGAGGTGAAGCTCAGTGGCGACGAGGACGTGGCCGACGCCTTCGAGGACATCGAAGCCCTGGCCGTGCATTGCCGCTTCCGCGACTGCGGCCACGGCAACGAACCCGGCTGCGCGGTGCGCGCGGCGCTCGACGAAGGCGTGCTCGACGAGGCGCGTTTCCTCAACTACGCCAAGCTGCGCGACGAAATGGAAGCCGCCGCCACCTCGCAGGCCGAACGCAAGGCCGAAGCGCGGGTCATGGGCAAGGCGCTCAACAAACGCCTCAAGGACAAGTACGGCCGCCGCTGATGGCCACCGACGCCCGCACGCTTGAACACCACGCCGCGCTCGACGCGCGCCTGGTGGCGGCGGTGCGCGGCATCCGGCTGCTCGAAGCGGTGAGCTGGCCGGCGCGGCTGCAGGAAGAATTCCTGGGCGCCTGGCGCATCGGCCGCATCCACCTGCCCAAGCCCGAATACCCGCGCGGTGACTACGCCGAAGTGCGGCGCGAACTGGAAGCCGTGCATGACGGCGCCGACCCCGACGAGCCCATCGGCCGCTACCTGCGCCAGACCGCCGAAAGCTGGCGCATCACCACCCGCCTGCTCGACGCCGTCGGCAGCCACCGCGTCACCGCGTATTCCACCCGCCTGTTCGGCCGGCCGATGGAAATGCTGCCCGGCAACGGCCCCACCAACCTCGACGCCGCCCAACACTTCGTCGGGCTGGCTGATGAGATGGACCAGGAGTTGCGCGAGATCGAGCCCGACTACGTGCTGCCGGCCGAAACCGTGCAGGCCGAGCTGCAGGCCGCAGTGGACGCCTTTTTCACCGACCACAAGGTGCGCGTCGAGCTCGACGACACGCTGATCGCCAAGGCCGCCGCCAGCTCGCAGCGCATCCGCCTGCGCACCGCCACCGGCTTTTCCGAGTACGACCGCAACCAGCTGCTGGTGCACGAAGCCTTCGTGCACACGCTCACCGGCCTCAACGGCCGCGAGCAGCCGCACCTGAAATCCCTGGGCCGCGGCTCGCCGCGCACCACCGCCACGCAGGAGGGCCTGGCCACCTTCGCCGAGCTGATTTCCGGTTCCATGGACATCGAGCGCATGAAGCGCATCAGCCTGCGCATCGTGGCCATCGACAAGGCCATCCACGGCGCCGATTTCGTCGACGTGTTCCGCTTCTTCATCGAGGCCGGACAGAGCCCCACCGACAGCTTCACCTCGTCCCAGCGCGTGTTCCGCGGCGTGCCGCTGGGCGGCGGCGCCGCCTTCACCAAGGACACCGTGTACCTGCACGGCCTGCTGGCGGTGCACACCTTCTTCCGCTGGTGCCTGCGCCACCACCAGCTGGGCCGGGCGCGGCAGCTGTTCGCCGGCAAGATGGCGCTTGAGGACGTGTTCGCGCTCGAAGACGCCTTCGACGCCGGCGCCATCGCCGCGCCGCGATACATCCCGCCCTGGATGCAGCGGGCGAACGGGCTGGCCGGCATGCTGGCCTTCTCGCTGTTCGCCAACAAGATCCGGCTCGACCGGGTGGACGCCGACGACCTGGTGCTGGGCCTCTAGGCCCGCCCATACGGCGGCGTCGGCCCGGGGGCGGCCGGGGCCGCTAGAATGGGGGTCTTTCGGCGGCACCCGCCCGCCCCCCAATGCCCAAGTCCATGTCCGAACAAGAAGATTTCAAGCAGGCCGCCCTCGATTACCACCGCCAGGCCCCGGCCGGGAAGATCAAGGTCACCCCGACCAAGGCCATGGTGACCCAGCGCGACCTGGCCCTGGCCTACTCGCCGGGCGTGGCCGCGGCCTGCGAAGCCATCGTGGCCGACCCGGGCGAGGCCAGCGCGCTCACCGCGCGCGGCAACCTGGTGGGCGTCATCACCAACGGCACCGCGGTGCTGGGCCTGGGCAACATCGGCCCGCTGGCGGGCAAGCCGGTGATGGAAGGCAAGGGCGTGCTGTTCCAGAAGTTCGCCGGCATCGACGTGTTCGACCTGGAAATCGCCGAAAACGACCCGGACAAGCTGGTGGAGATCATCGCCAGCCTCGAGCCCACCTTCGGCGGCATCAACCTGGAAGACATCAAGGCGCCCGAGTGTTTCGTGGTGGAGAAGAAGCTGCGCGAGCGGCTGAAGATCCCCGTGTTCCACGACGACCAGCACGGCACCGCCATCATCGTCGGCGCCGCGGTGCTCAATGCGCTGAAGGTGGTGGGCAAGGACATCGCCACCGTGAAGCTGGCGGTCAGCGGCGCCGGCGCGGCCGGCATCGCCTGCCTGGACATGCTGGTGGCGCTGGGCATGCGCCCGGAAAACATCCTGGTCACCGACCGCGACGGCGTGCTGCACGCCGGCCGCGCCGACCTGCAGCCGGGCGGCGCCAACCACGGCATCGTGCGCTACGCCCGCGACACCGCGGCGCGCACCCTGGCCGACATCATCGTCGGGGCCGACGTGTTCATCGGCGTGTCGGCCGGCGGCGTGCTCAAGCCGGAAATGGTGAAGCAGATGGCCGACCGGCCGGTCATCTTCGCCCTGGCCAACCCCACGCCCGAGATCGACCCCAACCTGGCCCGCCAGGCGCGCCCGGACGCCATCATCGCCACCGGCCGCAGCGACCACCCGAACCAGGTGAACAACGCGCTGTGTTTCCCCTACATCTTCCGCGGCGCGCTCGACGTGGGCGCCACGACGATCAACGAGGAAATGAAGCTGGCGTGCGTGCACGCCATCGCCGACCTGGCGCGCCGCGAGGCCACCGACCTGGGCGCCGCCTACGCCGGTGAAACGCCGCGCTTCGGCCCTGAATACCTCATCCCGCGCCCCTTCGACCCGCGCCTGCTCGTTTCACTGGCGCCGGCCGTGGCCAAGGCCGCCATGGATTCCGGCGTGGCCACGCGCCCCATCGAAGACCTCGACAGCTACCGCGACCGCCTGAGCAGCTGGGTGTTCCGCACGGGCCTGGTGATGAAGCCGGTGTTCGACCGCGCCCGCGCCGACCGCAAGCGCGTGGTGTACGCCGAGGGCGAGGAAGAGACCGTGCTGCGCGCCGTGCAGACGGTGGTGGACGAAGGCCTGGCCCGGCCGATCCTGGTGGGCCGCCCGGCGGTCATCGAGCGCCGCATCCAGCGCCTGGGCCTGCGCCTGCGCATCGGCGTGGACGTGGACGTCACCAACATCGACGACGACCCGCGCTTCAACGACTACTGGCAGCTCTACCACGAGATCATGCAGCGCAAGGGCATCACGCCCTCGGCGGCCAAGGCCATCGTGCGTTCGCGCGACGTGGTGATCGCGGCGCTCATGGTGCGACGCGGCGAAGCCGACGCGCTGCTGTGCGGCCTGGTGGGCCGCTACGTGCGCAAGCTCAAGTACGTGCGTGAGATCCTGGGCCTGGAAAACGAGGTGCGCGGCCTGTCCGCGCTCAGCGCCGTGCTCAACGAGAAGGGCGTGTTCTTCTTCACCGACACCCACGTGCAGGCCGACCCGACCGCCGCCCAGGTGGCCGAATCGGTGGTGCAGGCGGCGTTCCGCCTGAAGCTGTTCGGCATCACGCCCAAGGCGGCGCTGGTGAGCCACAGCAACTTCGGCTCCAGCGAATCGGCCAGCGCGCAGAAGATGCGCGACGCGCTGGAGATCCTGCGCGAGCGCGCGCCCAAGCTCGAGGTGGAAGGCGAGATGCACGCCGACATCGCGCTCAACGAGGAAGCGCGCCAGCGCATCTTCCCGCACTCGCGCCTGCAGGGCCGCGCCAACCTGTTGGCCTTCGCCAACCTCGACGCCGCCAACGCCAGCTACAACCTGGTGCGCACGGTCACCGACGGCGTGGGCATCGGCCCCATCCTGATGGGCCTGGCGGCCTCGGCCCACGTGCTCACGCCCTCGGCCACCGTGCGCCGCGTGGTCAACATGACGGCCATCGCCGCGGTCGACGCCCAGATCCGCGCCGCCCGCGGCTGAGGTTCACTCGTCCTCGTCGCCGCGCAGCACCTTCTGCTGCATGGCGTCGAGGTAGGCGTCGGCTTCGGCCATGGACGAGAATATCTCGTTCAGCGGCACCGCCTTCACCACGTCGAAGACCTTCTGGATCTGCGGCTGCGGATGCGCCACCAGCAAGCGGCCGCCACGCGCGGCCAGGGCCTTGCGGGCCTTGAACACCGAACGCACGCCGGCCGAGCTGATGTACTCCAGGTTCGCCAGGTCGAGCACCAGCGAGTGGATGGCCGAGGCCAGCAGCGGCGCCAGCTGGCGGTCGAGTTCCTGGTAGCTGTGGGTGTCGAGGCGGCCGCCTATGGCCACGCGCTGGCTGCCGTTGTTGGCCGGCTGGA
>DNNT01000193.1 GCA_003497545.1 Arenimonas sp.
CGCCAGCCGCGAATTCTTCGGCGCGCCGGCCATGTACATGGGCGAAGGCGGCACCATCCCGTTCATGGGCATGCTGGGCGAGAAGTTCCCGGGCGCGCAGTTCATGATCACCGGCGTGCTGGGCCCGCACAGCAACGCGCACGGCCCGAACGAGTTCCTGCACATCCCCACCGGCAAGCGCGTCACCTCCGCCGTGGCGAAGGTGATCTCCGAGCACTACCAGGCCAGCGAGAAAGGCCTGACGCGCGGCGTGGCCGCCCAGGCCGGCCACGCGCAGTTCGGCGACCACGGCTGCTGCTGAGCCCGGCGCCATGTCCCTGCCCGCCGACCCGAACGAGGCCCGCCTCGCCGCGCTGGCGGCCGAGGCCGACCGGCTGGCCCGCCACGGGCAGGCCAACGCGGCGGCGCGGCTCTNNTCGCTGAACTTCCACGGCGCCGCGGCGTTGGCGCGCGGTGACGTCGCCGAAGCCCGCCGCCTGCTGTCGCAGGCCGTGCGCGGCCAGCCGCCGATGGCTATCGCCCACGCCAACTTCGCCCGCGTGCTGCAGGCCGAAGGCGACATGCAGGGCGCGCTGGCCGAACTCGATCGCGCGCTGCGGCTGGAGCCCGGCGCCTACGCGGCGCACCTGGAGAAGGCCAGGATCTACGGCCAGCTCGGCCGCGAACGCGACCAGGCCCTGGCCTACGAAAGCGCCCTGCACCTGGCCCCGCCGCAGGTGCTGCAGCTGCCGGAACTGGCGCCGGTGTTCGAGCGCGCGCAGGCCGCCGTGCAGCGCAACAAGCGCGAACTCGGCGCCTTCCTCGACGCCCGCCTCGGCCCGCTGCGCAGCGGCCTGGGCAGCCGCTCGCTGGCGCGCTTCGAGGAAAGCCTGGACGTCTCGCTCGGGCGCAAGCCCGTGTACCTGTCGCGGCCGGCCATGTTCCGCATCACCGGCCTGCCCTCGATCGCCTTCTTCGAACGCGAGGACTTCGCCTGGGCGCCGGCGGCCGAAGCCTGCACCGCCGCCATCCGCGCCGAGCTCGAACAGGTGCTGGCCGGCGACCAGGCCGGTTTCGTGCCCTACGTGCAGACCCGCCCCGACGAACCCGTGGGCCAGTTCGCGCCGCTCGACCGCAATCCGGACTGGAGCGCCTATTTCCTCTGGCACCACGGCAGGCGCATCGAAGACCACATCGCGCGCTGCCCGGCCACCATGGCCATGCTCGAAGGCGTGCCGCAGGTGGAAGTGGCGCAGCGCGCGCCGGCGGCGTTTTTCTCGGCGCTGAAGCCGCGCACGCGCATCCCGCCGCACAACGGCGCCACCAACTGCCGGCTCACCGTGCACCTGCCGCTGGTGATCCCGCCCGACTGCGGCATCCGCGTCGGCAACCACGTGCGCACCTGGACGCCGGGCGAACTGNNACCGTCGAACACGCCGCCTGGAACGACAGCGAGCACCTGCGCGTGGTGCTGATCTTCGACATATGGCACCCGATGCTCACCGCCACCGAACGGCAGCTGGTGAAGGAGTCGCTCGAGGGCATCATGGCCTTCTACGGCCAGGACGCCCCGCTCGGCGAGCTCTAGGCCTCAGGCCGGCGGCTGCGAATGCCACCAGCCGGTGATCGCCAGGCGCGGCTCCAGCGCGAACGGCGCCACCGTGCCGACGAAGTGTTTCGCCGGCACCTTGAACAGGCTCAGTGAATTGAAGCGCGGCAGGAACGCGTCCCGGTGGCCGCCGTCCTCGTCCNNCCACTTCCCAGCGGCGCGAGAGGTTGAGCACGTAGGCGTAGCGGCGCGCCTCGTCGTGGTGGCCGTCGTCGTGCACGCGCAGGAACTGCCCCGGCAGGTAACGCGTGGCCTGCGCGCCGACGGCCTTGAGCTCATTGTCGCCGGTGAGCTCGCGGATGAACTGCAGGTAGGGCTCACTGTTGAAGAAGGGCAGCAGCACGTGCAGCAGCAGGTGCGGGTCGCGACCTTCCTTCAGCGCGTCCACCAGCAGGTAGCGGTCGTAGACGAAGTGGAAACCCTGCGCCGCGCGACGGTAGGCCTCGGGCATGCGCTGGCGCGCCACGTCGGGCGTGAAGGCCGGGCTGTCGGGCAGGCCGCGTTCGGCGGTGGACCAGGGCACGTCGCGGCGCAGGCAGTCGGCCAGCTTGTCGGCGGCGTCGGCCTGCAGGAAGCCAGGGATCTGGACGCGGCCGACCTCGGCCAGGCGCTTGCGGTACGGGGCGATGTCGAGGTCGTTGTTGATCATGGGCGTCGCGACGGCGGGAATGCCCGCATTCTAAGCCGGCGGGCGGCCGGCGCGCCGATGCCCGCGGTTAGACTGTGCGCCGGTTTCCCGCGAATTCGCCCATGGTCCCGCCTGCCCCGCCCACCGCCGCCGAACACAAGCGCCTGGCCCAGGCCGCGCTGCAGGCCGGGTTTGGCGCCGCCGCGCTGGAGCACATGCGCCAGGCCTGCGCGATGGAACCGGGCTCGGCCCCGCTGCGCTGCGAATACGGCTGCCTGCTGGCGGCCTCGGGGCGCAATGCGGAGGCGCTGGCGGCCTTCAACGAATCCATCGCGCTGCAGCCGGACCTGGCCGAGGGCTGGCACTTCCTGGGACTTACCCAACTTCGCCTGGGCCGCGCCACCGAAGCGCTGGCGTCGCTGCGCCGCGCCCGCGCGCTGGCGCCGGGCCACCTGCGCACGCTGGAGCTGCTGGCCCAGGCCGAGTTCGACGCGGGCGACCCGGCCGACGCGCTGCCGCTGTGGCGCGAACTGCACGCGCTTCGCCCCGGCGACGAGGCGGTGCTGCTGAAACTGGGCGAAACCCTGAGCCGGCTCGACGACGCCGAAGCCGCCTGCGCGCTTTATCGCGATGCGCTCGCGCGTTCGCCGGGCTCCGCGGGCCTGTGGATGGCGCTTGCGCAGGCCGAGGAAATCGCCGGCCGCCGCGACGAGGCCGAGGCCGCCTACGACCGCGCGCTGGCACTGCGTCCCGGCTGGGCCTTCCCGCTGGCGGGCGTGCTGGGCCTGCGCCGCGGCCAGGCCAGCGAAGCACGCGTGGCCGAGGCCGGGGCCCTGCTCGCCGGCGGCCGCCTGGCCGACGCCGACCAGGCGATGCTGGGCTACGAACTGGGCAAGGTGTTCGACGGCCGCGGCGAACACGCCGCCGCGCTCGCCGCCTGGGACGCCGCCAACGCCGCGCGCCGCCGCGAAGCCGGCGAGCCCGACGTGGCCGGCCTCGAGCGCCGCGTCGAGGCGACGATGGCCGTGTTCAACCGCGACCTGCTCGCACGCGCCGCCGAACTCGGCGACCCGGACGAACGCCCCGTGTTCGTGGTCGGCATGCCGCGCAGCGGCACCACCCTGCTGGAGCAGATCATCGGCGCGCACCCGCTGGCCTTCGGCGCCGGTGAACTGCCCGACGTGGCGCTGATCGCCCGCGGCCTGCCCGCCCGCCGCGGCAATGCCGGGCAGTGGCCGCACATCCTCGAGGACTTCGCGCCGGAATGGCTGGCGCCGTCCGCGCGCCGCTACCTGGCCGCGGCCAGCCGGCACGCGCCGCCGGGCACGCGGCGCATCGTCGACAAATACCCGATGAACTACTACCTGCTCGGCTTCATCGGCCTGATGTTCCCGAACGCGCGTTTCATCTGGTGCCGGCGCGACCCGCGCGACATCGCGGTGTCGATCTACGGCGAGAACTTCGCGCTCACCGAGCGCCTGGCCACGTCGATGGCCGGCATCGGCCACCTGGTGCGCCTGCAGGAGCGGCTGATGCACCACTGGCTGGCCGTGCTGCCGCAGCCCATCCTCGAATTCCGCTACGAATCCCTGGCCCGCGAACCCGAAGCGCAGGCGCGCCGCGCGCTTGAGTTCTGCGGCCTCGACTGGGACCCGGCCTGCCTGGATTTCCACCAGGGCGAACGCAGCGTGCAGACGCCANNGCCGCTGGCAGGTGCGCCAGCCGGTGCATACGCGTTCCATCGGCCGCTGGCGCCATTACGCCGCGGCCATGCCGCCGCTGCTCCAGGCCCTGGGTTACGACCCCGACGCGGACTGAGCGCCCGGCTCAGCCGGCGCGCAGCACCAGGCCCCAGCCCAGCAGGCCCTCGGCCTGGCTGAGGGGTTCGCAGCGCACGTCGGCGCCGGGCCTGGCGTGGCGGATGCTGGCCACCAGCGCCTGCGCCTGGGCTTCGTCCAGCGCATGCGACACCAGCTCGGCGGTGCGCAGGCCGGCGGCGACCATCGCCTCGCGGTAGCGGCGCAGCGCATCCAGCGCGGGCGCCGGATCGGTGCCGACCGAGGCCAGCAGCTGGTGCGTCCAGTCGCGCGCCTCGACCAGCAGGTCGGGCGCGGCGCCGGCGGCGATGCGGGCCAGAAGGCGCTCTATCGCGGCGTTGTAGCCGGCACGTGCANNTGCCCCGGATCCACGCCGCGCCTGGCCTGCGCGAACCAGGGAATCACGGCCGCCGCGCAATCGAGCAGGCCATGGATCGCCAACAGGTGGTCCTGGTGCGAAAGCTCCGCGCGCCCCACCTGCACCAGCACCGAACCGGCGTGGTGCATCACCAGCGCAAGGGTGCCGCCAGGCTTGAGCACACGCAGGGCTTCGGCCAGCGCCGAGTCGCGGCGCGCGTATTCGAAGCCGTACTGGCTGGTGACGAGGTCGAAGCTGGCATCGTCGAAGGGCAAGGCCTCCATCGCCACGCCGGCGTGGAAACCTATGCCCGCGTGCTGGTCGGCGCGATGCCAGCTTGGCGCCAGTTGCGCCAGGTCCACGGCATCAACCGTGAGCGCACCGCCCTGCCCACGCTGCTCCCAGAGCATCAGTGGAATGGCACCGTTGCCGGTGGCCAGGTCGAGGGCGCGAACAGGCGTGGCGGGCAGGCGGGAAAACACATCGCGCCAGAAGCCGCCGATGGCGCCGCCGTAGTTCCCCTCAAAGCTGCCGATGCAGGAATGCAGGCCACCCGTAGCCCAATAGGCGGACCAGGCGGCGCGGCGCGCGGATTCATCGGGAAGGCTCATGGCGCCATTGTCCCGACCGGACCCGCAAAAAAGAAGGGCCCCGTTGCCGGGGCCCTCCGAAACAACCGATTAAACCCAAATCAGAAGGTCTGGGTGTAACGGAAGTAGGTGGTACGACCGTAGGCGTCGTACAGGTAGAAGTTCCACGGACGGCCGTCGAAGCCGACCAGCTCCGGGTAACGGTCGCCGACGTTGGTGGCACCAATCGTCATGGTCGCGTTCCACGGGGCCTTCCAGGACAGCTGCACGTCGTTGGTGGCGTAGCCGCCAACGTCGGTGGCGCCACCCGGGTTGGCCTGGCCGTCGATGTAGTTGACGTTCCAGCCAGCGGTGAAGTCACCGAAGGTCCAGGTGTTGTACAGCGAGGCGCGCAGGTCCGGGGAGCCGATGCGGCCGGCGTAGTCGATGACCGAACCACGCTGGTCGTCAACTTCGTACTCGCGGATGTAGGAGACGGTCAGCTGGTTACGCAGCTCGCCCCAGTTGCCGAAGTCGAAGTTGGTGTTGGCGCGGAAGTCCACGCCCGTGGTGGTGATCGTGCCCTGGTTGGCATAACCCGCGGTGATTTCGCGGATGGCGCCGCTGACGCCACGGGTGATGCTCAGGCCCGGGGGGATCGGACCATACAGGTCCGGACGCAGGTCGGAGTTGATGATGTCCTGCGCCGAGATCGCCGAGATGGAGTCCTCGACCTCGATGCTGTAGTAGTCAACCGACATGTCCAGCCACTCGAGCGGATCCCACACAGCGCCGACGCTGTACTGGGTGGACTGCTCGGACGACAGGTCCGGGTTCGCGATGTAGTACGTGTCGACCTGCAGCGAGCAGGTGGACGGCGCACCGTTCTCGACGCACGACACCGGGTCGTTGACCGGCTCGGCCGAGAAGCTCGGCTTCTGGGTCAGGATGTCCAGGCCCGGGGCGCGGAAGCCCTCGCCGTAGGAAGCACGCAGGGTCAGCGTGTCCAGCGGCTGCCAGCGCAT